>DUCA01000170.1:10193-12424 GCA_012960055.1 Cycloclasticus sp. | reverse complement strand
CACCTCGGTCTAAGGAGCTATCAAATACGGTGCCGTCTAATAATGTACCGTGATAATGAACGGTGACCTTATCTCTAGTAGCTGGATGCTCAGTTCCCGTACCTTGTGTCAGAACTAGGTATTGAAGGCCAGATACCGTTGTTTTCACGCCATCTTTTGAAGCATTAGCCGTAAGAAATTTTTCACCTGTCGCTATATTGTCGGCTGCGCCAGCTTTTGCTTTGGTACTTAGAAAATGTTGTGCCATATAAAAAACGGCGGCAATTAGGATAAGAATAAGTAAGATTTTCATATGATATTCGATTGATGTTGGTTGAGTTTATTTAATGAGATAGTAGCGTTTAATAGTCGCTAGTATCAATTTTTTTGCGCGTTTTTATTCAATTCCCTAAGGCGCTGAAGCTTGTCTGAAATTTTAATTTCCAAACCGCGTTTAACTGGCTTGTAATAAATGTCCCCAATAAGTTGATTTGGAAGGTAGGTCTCGCCTGCAGCAAAGGCATTGGGCTCGTTATGAGCGTAGCGATAGCCTTTGTGGTAGCCCTCTTCTTTCATCAGTTTGGTTGGAGCATTTCGTAAGTGATAAGGAACGTCCAAGCTTCCTGAGCTTTTTATAATGGTTCCAACGGTATTGTAGGCATTGTAAACAGCATTACTTTTCGGCGCGCAAGCCAAGTAAGTAATCGCTTGGACCAATGCCAACTCCCCTTCTGGGCTGCCTAGTTTTTCTTGAGTTTCCCATGCGTTTAAAGCAATCTGTAACGCTCTTGGGTCAGCATTGCCAATATCTTCAGAGGCAATACGAACAATGCGTCTGGCGACATATAAAGGATCGCAGCCGCCGTCTAGCATTCGTCTTAACCAATATATGGAAGCGTCCGGGTCACTGCCACGGACGGATTTATGAAGTGCTGATATTTGGTTATAGAAATCTTCGCCATGGTTATCAAAACGTCGAACGCCGTCTTGAACAACTGCTTCTACGGTTGATGCTGAGATGGTCTTGTCGTTTTTCGAATCGGCTAGCTGAGCGCTTAACTCAACATAATTCAGCAGGCGTCTTGCGTCACTATCGGCAGCATTTATCAATAATTCAGTCGCTTTTTCATCTATGGAGATAGTTGACTGGTAACCTAAGTTATTGCTTAAAGCATTGCGAAGAATCTTTCTTAAATCAATCGGTTGCAGAGGTTTTAACGTATAAACACGCGCTCTTGATAATAACGCATTATTAAGAGAAAACGATGGGTTTTCGGTGGTTGCGCCAATGAAGGTAAATAGCCCTGCTTCAACATGGGGTAAAAAGCCATCTTGTTGAGATTTATTGAAACGATGAACTTCGTCTACAAATAGAATAGTGTTTTGTTGAAAGTCTGAACGGTTCTTTTTTGCCTGCTCAACAACCTGCCGTATATCCTTAATCCCGGCCAATACGGCTGACAGGGCAATAAAATTAGCATTGGCGTGCTGAGCAATTATGCGAGCTAACGTTGTTTTGCCAACCCCAGGAGGCCCCCATAAAATCAGCGAGTGCAGTTGCCCCGACTGTATCGCTTCATAAAGAGGTTTATTTTTCGCTAATAAGTGAGTTTGTCCGGCAAATTCATTCAGCGTTTTGGGTCTGAGGCGATCAGCTAACGGTTCTGTAGATTTCATTGTTCAGCAGTTTCGTCAAAAACATCAGCGCCTTGTGGGGCTTGAAACTGGAATATATCGTCATCTATCGGCGTAAGAACGGCAACATTTGTGAACAGTAATTGGGTTGTTTGTCCAAAGCTATCTTTTAAAAGCATGCGTGATAATACACCTTGTCTAAAACCTATTTGGATGAAGTCGAAGCCGCTTGAGTCTTCTTTAGGAATTAGTTTTAACCATTGTAAGTCATCGTTTTGTTCAACCTTTTCAATCATGAAAAGTTCGCTCAAAGAGACGGAACCTAAAATAACGGCCAGTGGTGACGATTGAATGGATTCGGCAGCTCCTTTTATCGTTACCTGTTCTAGGTCCTCGTCATAAACCCACAGCTTATCGCCATTAGAAATAATCTTTTGGACGTAAGGGGTTGAATAGTGCCAGCGAAATTTATTGGGTTTCTTAATCCAAAACTCACCGGTTGATGATTGTGTGTGCGAGCTTTGCTCGCCGCTAATAATTTGAGTAAATTGACCGCTTAATTGTTTGTGTTGCTTTAGTTGTGCTTGCAGGCTCGTTTCATTTGATTTTGCATGACT
>DUCA01000170.1:0-10178 GCA_012960055.1 Cycloclasticus sp. | reverse complement strand
AAGAGGGTGAAAAACACGTGTAAGAAATTCATATCAGATTAAAGTTCAGGTGGTGGTGGCGCTAAGACTTCGCGAGAGCCATTGGATTGTAAGGGTCCCACTACGCCACAGCGCTCCATTTCTTCAATCATGCGTGCTGCACGATTGTAACCAATGCGCAGTTGACGTTGAACACCTGAAATGGACGCTCGGCGTGTTTCGGTAACAATCTTTAGAGCTTGATCATACAGCTCATCTGAATCTTCTGCGTTTCCACCGGAGCCACTGCCGTCAAACTCCGCAGGATCGGTGGTCGATAAAATACCTTCAATATAATTAGGTTTGCCGATTTTTTTAAGTTGCCTGACAACTTTATGAACTTCATGATCGTCAACAAACGCGCCGTGTACCCGTTGTGGTAGCCCAGAACCCGGTGGTAAATACAACATGTCGCCATTACCCAATAAGGATTCTGCACCACTTTGGTCAAGAATGGTGCGTGAGTCAATTTTAGATGACACTTGGAAAGCAATACGGGAAGGAATATTGGCCTTAATCAACCCTGTTAACACGTCAACAGAGGGGCGTTGAGTGGCTAAGATTAGATGTAAACCAGAAGCACGTGCTTTTTGAGCAAGTCGAGCAATCAGCTCCTCTACTTTCTTGCCGACAACCATCATCATGTCGGCTAATTCATCAATAATGATAACGATTTGAGGGAGCTCGGCCAAAGTGCCGGCTTCATCTTCATCAAGAAACGCAGTGGGCTCCCATAAAGGATCGGCTAACGGGCTGCCTTCTTTAATGGCATCGCGAACTTTTTTGTTATAGCCGCTAAGGTTTCGTACTCCCAGTAAAGCCATTAATTTATATCGCCGTTCCATTTCTGCTACTGACCAACGCAACGCATTCGCAGCTTCTTTCATGTCGGTAACAACGGGGGTAAGAAGGTGTGGAATGCCTTCATAGACTGATAGTTCGAGCATTTTCGGATCAATCATAATCATCCGAACTTGCTCGGGCGTTGCCTTGTATAACAAACTTAAAATCATCGCATTAATAGCAACGGATTTTCCTGAGCCGGTTGTTCCAGCAACCAATAAATGAGGCATTTTGGCGAGGTCAGCAACGGTCGGCTGACCAGAGATATCCTTGCCCAATACCAGTGTTAACGGTGAACTTGATTTTTCGTAAGCCTCGGATGAAAGGACTTCGCCTAATCGCACCATTTCGCGTGCTTCATTGGGGATTTCCAAGCCAATGACCGATTTACCGGGGATAACTTCAACAACACGAACACTGTGAATAGACATAGAGCGCGCCAAATCTTGTGCAAGACCGGTAATTCTGCTGGCTTTAATACCGGGCGCCGGCAGTATTTCAAACCGCGTGATGACAGGACCAGGGTTTACCGCCACGACGTTTACTTCAACGCCAAAATCTAACAACTTAATTTCGACGAGTTTAGACATCGCCTCTAAGGCTTCTTTTGAATACCCTTCAATATGTTCCATGACGGGGTCTAACAAAGCAAGAGCTGGCAGCGGGCCTTCGATTTCTTCAAACAACCCTGTTTGCCTTTCTTTATCGACGCGCCCACTGGGTTTAATGGGTTTAATGACGGGTTCGATCCGTGCTTTAGGCTTCTGTGAGAAGATTTTTGATTGTTTTTTAAAGTTATCCCCCCGTTTTTTCTTAACAATATCAGCTGTTTTTCGTTCTTTACTATCTTCTATGTAATTGCGGATAGAGGTGAATAAGCGCACGGCCAACGCACCTAAATTGTCCATAAGTGTTAGCCACGATAAGCCGGTGGATAACGTGATGCCAACAAGAAAGAAACTGAGCAAAACTAGCGTTGCCCCTTGAAAAGCGAAAAGGTGCCTTAAAAGATCACCCAGTTCTAGGCCAATGATGCCGCCTGGCGAGCTGGGAATGGTCAGCCAGTTTTGATAATAGTGCATATCAAGCAAGCCTGCGCCGGTCAATAAAAACACGGTAAAGCTAATCCAGCGGATAACTTGATGTGACATGCTGTCTGCATGGTCAGTACGGGCTTCAGATAAGAATTTCCACGCGCTGCTTAAAAGCATGAAGGGAAAGGTAAAGGCCATAAAGCCAATAATGGACAGCATAAAGTCAGCAATCCATGCACCCACTACGCCGGTGATATTTAACACAGCTTGATTTGAACCTCGGTGTGTCCAGCCTGAATCATCAACGTTATAGCTGAAAAGAGCGCCGAGTAAGAACAAGCTGATAGTCAGCAAGGCAAGAAAGGCTGATTCCCTTAAAAGCTTAACAATTTGATGTTGTTCAGGGGGGGGGGTATTAGAAGTTGTTTTTTGATTCACTGGAATTTATATGATTTCTAGAATAGGTTTGTAACTTTTTGTTATTTATAGTTTTAAATTAAAATTTAACGGTCAATTCACCATGCCTAACATTGACAGCATCGCGCATTATATTATCATTTTCGTACCAATTGTTTAGCGTTAATCGTTGAATATATTTGGGTAATAAAGCAGAGAGTGCCTGGGTTGCTGTTATGGGTACAGCCCCGGGCATATTAGCGACACAAAAGTGAGTAACGCCCTCTTCTATATAGGTTGGGTGCTCATACGTTGTTGTCCGTGTGGTTTCAATGCAGCCGCCTTGATCTACTGAAATATCAACAAGAACAGAACCTTTTCGCATGTTTTTAAGGTGTTCACGCCTGATAAGGCGCGGTGTTTTTTTTCCCGGCACCAATAAAGCGCCAATCAGAAGGTCGGTGCTTGCAAGCAGTGAAAGGCATTCACTCTCATCGGATAACCGTGTGACATTAGAGTTCGTTAAAGCCAGCCTATCCAACGCTTTTTGATGCTTATCAAAAACATATACATTCGCACCCATGGCATCAGCCAATGCAGCCGCTTTCGAACCGGCTGAACCGGCGCCTAAAATAAGCACCTGACCCTTATCAATAGTTTTACCGCTAAGCCCGCCAAGTAACACCCCTGCACCACCGTGCTGCAAATGCAATAAATTTCCGCCCACTTGCACCGCCAGTTTGCCGGCTATTTCACTCATCGGTTTTAATAGTGGTAAACGGTTGTTCTCAACGACAGATTCAAATGCCACGGCAGTGAGTCCCGTATCAATTAAGTTGTTAGCAAGCAGTGGATTTGCGGCAAGGTGGAGAAAGCAAAAAACGGTGTGTTTTGCTGTTAGGTACTCAAGATCGGCAGCCAGAGGCTCCTTAACCTTGATTATTAATTCGCTTTTCTGGTACAAGGACTTGGCGTTAGAACAAACAGTGACGCCGCTATTTACATACTCCTCATTACTAAAACCGCTTGATATCCCTGCGTGGCTTTCAATAAAAAGCAAGTGACCATATGAAATAAGCTCAGCACAGGCAGTGGGGGTTAAAGCTACACGCCCTTCGAAAGGTTTAATCTCTTTTGGTATGCCAATATTCATATGCTTAACACTTTACCTAATTAGCTCTTATCGCCATACTACAACACTTTATTAAACGTTGACTTAACAAGGCTGAAAACAGCGTTGATTATTAATCAGGAACCACTCATGAGCGAAAATTCACACCATCGATTGATTATTTTAGGATCCGGCCCTGCCGGTTATACCGCCGCTGTTTATGCGGCTAGAGCAAACTTGAATCCACTTTTAATTACTGGTATTGAGCAAGGTGGGCAGCTGATGACAACGACTGAGGTTGATAATTGGCCGGGTGATGTGGAAGGCTTACAAGGTCCTGCGTTAATGGAACGTATGAAATTACATGCGGAACGTTTTGATACCAAAATTCAATTGGATCACATTCACACAACTGAATTACAGCAACGCCCGTTTAAATTGATTGGCGATGCGGGCAGCTATACCTGTGATGCGTTGATTATTTGCACCGGTGCGTCAGCAAAGTATTTAGGCTTACCTTCTGAAGAGGCATTCAGAGGTAAAGGCGTATCCGCCTGCGCAACGTGCGATGGGTTTTTCTATAGAAACCAACGTGTGGCGGTAGTTGGTGGTGGTAATACAGCCGTTGAGGAAGCCTTGTACCTTTCAAACATTGCAGACCATGTCACGGTGATTCACCGCCGTGATTCATTCCGTTCTGAAAAAATATTATCAGACAAATTAATGAAAAAAGTCGTTGATGGCAATATTTCTATTGAATGGTTTAGCCAACTCGATGAAGTATTGGGTGATGACATGGGCGTGACCGGCATGCGCATTAAAAACACCCAAGATGGAAGTACCAAAGAAATTGACTTAGAAGGGGTGTTTGTTGCCATTGGCCATTCACCCAATACACAAATTTTTGATGGCCAGTTGGATATGACTAACGGTTACCTAATCACACAAAGTGGCAATGCAGGTAACGCAACACAAACCAGCATTCCTGGTATTTTTGCAGCCGGTGATGTGGCGGATTCTATCTATAGACAAGCGATTACATCGGCGGGTTCAGGCTGTATGGCGGCATTGGACGCGGAACGCTTTCTTGATGACTTAGAAGGTTAATACGTCTTAATACCGTCATGTTACCTTGGCTTGACCCCAATGATGATGCGACGCCTTTTCCTCAGTTAGAATCAGCATTAGACGAGCCGAACGGTTTATTAGCGGCGGGTGGTTCACTACGTCCTGAGCGTTTATTGAACGCCTATCGACGGGGGGTTTTCCCTTGGTTTGATGACGACCAGCCTATTCTTTGGTGGTCGCCTGATCCACGAATGGTATTAAAGCCGAACGGTATACGTGTTTCACGAAGCCTAAGAAAAACCATCAATAAAGACGTTTTCCATTGCACAGTCGATACACGCTTTAGCGACGTTATCACGGCTTGCTCTAAACCTCGGGATGAGCAAGATGGCACATGGATTACCGCTACAATGATTCAAGCTTACGAAACGTTATTTCAGCAAGGTCATGCGCATTCGGTTGAGGTTTGGTCGGATGACACTTTGGTCGGTGGTTTATACGGCATTGCTATTGGCCAAGTATTTTTTGGCGAATCAATGTTCAGCCGTAAAAGCGATGCATCAAAAGTTGGTTTTGCTTTTTTAAGCAAGCAATTATCGGCATGGAACTACCAGTTAATTGATTGTCAGGTCCAATCAGAGCACTTAGAATCACTCGGCGCCTCACTGGTGAATCGCGATACGTTTGCCCAGCAGCTCGACGAGTTTTGTCAGCTCCTCCCCTCAAAAGACGCTTGGTACTAAGGTGACGAAGAAACCTAAAATGGGCCGTCAGCTAGAACTGTATATCTCTTCGCCACAGTCTTGTGACTATTTAACGGGGCAAACGTCACAAAGTATTTTTATCTCGCCGGATGTAACAATCACCCCAGAGATATACGAGTATTTAATCAGTATCGGTTTTAGGCGCAGTGGGCAGCATGCTTACCGCCCGCATTGTGATGCTTGCAGGGCGTGTATCTCTTCGCGGGTGAATGTTCATCAATTCATACCCTCACGTAGCCAGAAAAGAGTGCTGGGGAAAAATAAAGACTTGAGTTTTAGGGCAATAGAGTCAGGGTTTTCAGATGAACATTTCGATTTGTATTTACGCTACCAAGCCCATAAACATGCGGGTGGCTCAATGGAAAATTTCGGGCGCAAGGACTACAAGGCTTTCTTATGCAAGTCGTTTGGCAACAGCATCGTTTATGAAACCCGTTTGGATGAACAATTAATAGCAGTCGCAATAACCGATGTGTTTTCAGACGCCTTATCCTCAGTGTATACCTTTTTTGACCCAGACTACTCATCGAGGAGCCTGGGTACTTACAGTGTGTTACAGCAAATTAATGCGACACGGCAGTTAAATAAGGTGCATTTATACTTGGGCTACTACATTAAAGATTCGGTGAAAATGTTGTATAAAGCTAATTTTAGACCGATTGAAATGCTAATCGAAGGCGAATGGGTTTCGTATAGCAAAGAGGCTAATTTGGCTTTCCAAAGCTCAGCACCGGGCTCACCGCTAAGTTTTTAATTCGAATCGCACTTAATGCTTCTAAATAGTGTAAAATCGCGCGGCATCAGCTTGTATTCAAGCGTTTATTAAACTTTATAAAGGTAGGCATGGCAAAAGAAGATCAAATTGAAATGGAAGGCGTGGTTAAAGATACGCTGCCTAATACAATGTTTCGTGTTGAGTTAGAAAATGGACACGTCATTACGGCGCACATTTCAGGAAAAATGCGTAAACATTACATTCGTATTTTGACTGGTGATCGCGTGAAAGTAGAAATGACACCGTACGATTTATCAAAAGGCCGTATTACCTACCGCGTTAAATAAGTCGAGCGTTATTCTTGCTCGACTAAATCTTTACTGACTTCGGTAATAACGAAGTCAATCTCATTATTTTTCACGCAGACCTTCACCGAGCCGCCGTTAATGAGCCGGCCAAAGAGTAATTCAATCGCTAACGGTTTTTTAATATGCTCTTGAATGGTTCGTTCCATTGGCCTGGCACCCATTTTGGGGTCATACCCTTTTTTCGCTAACCAGCTTCTAGCTTCTGGTTCCAGCGTAATGGTGACATTCTTTTCGTGTAATTGAGATTCAAGTTGAAAGATGAATTTATCAACCACGTGAATAATGACGCCTTCAGTGAGGGGTTTAAATTGCACGACCGCATCCAGTCTATTCCTAAATTCAGGTGTGAATAATTTTTCAAGCACTTTCATTCTGTCCGATGAGTGCACTTGTTCTGTAAAACCAATTGACGCCCGACTGCCTTCTTGAGCCCCTGCATTGGTTGTCATCACGAGCATAATGTTTCTGAAATCGGCTTTTCTGCCGTTATTATCGGTTAACGTGCCGTGATCCATAATTTGCAGCAATAAATTAAAGATATCTGGGTGGGCCTTTTCTATTTCGTCTAACAACAAAATGGCATACGGGTGTTTATTGACTTCTTCGGTTAGTAAACCACCTTGGTCGTAACCGATATAGCCAGGGGGTGAGCCAATTAAACGCGATACGGTGTGCCGTTCCATGTACTCAGACATGTCGAAACGAATCAGGTCCACACCCATGATTTTTGCAAGTTGGTTGGTGACTTCTGTTTTGCCCACACCCGTTGGCCCTGCGAATAAAAATGAGCCGATTGTTCTTTCTTCTTGACCAAGTCCTGCACGGCTGAGAATAACAGCATCAGATAATTTTTCGATTGCTTCATCTTGGCCAAATACGACTAGTTTTAAATTACGTGCGAGATCTTTAAGCTTATCTTTGTCTTGTGATGAAATGCTTTTCTCAGGAATGCGCGCAATTTGGGCAATAATTTGCTCAATATGTGAAGTCAAAATAACCGATTGCCGCTCGTTTTCAGGTAGTAAACGTTGTCGCGCACCCGCTTCGTCGATAACATCAATCGCTTTGTCGGGTAGGAATCGGTCATTGATATAACGATCAGCTAGTTTCGCAGCTGTTTCTAAACTTTTAGAACTAAATTCAATATTATGGTGTTCTTCATAACGGGATCGTAAGCCTTTTAGTATTTGAATAGTATCTTCAACGGAGGGCTCGTTAATATCGATTTTTTGGAAACGCCTAGCTAGGGCATGGTCTTTTTCGAAAATGCCTCTGAACTCTTTATAGGTTGTCGAGCCGATACAGCGCAACTCACCAGATGCCAGAGCAGGCTTAATCATATTTGAGGCGTCCATTACGCTGCCTGAAGCAGAACCGGCACCAATGATGGTATGAATTTCATCAATGAATAGAATGCTTTTTTCTTCGGTCCTCAGTTGTCCAATTAATCCTTTTAGGCGCTTTTCGAAGTCACCGCGGTATTTAGTGCCGGCAACCAAGGCACCCATATCTAAGGAGTAAATTGTCGTATCTTCTAGAATCTCAGGCACATTACCTTCGACGATTTTAAGAGCGAGTCCTTCGGCAATGGCTGTTTTACCAACGCCCGCCTCACCAACTAGCAAGGGATTGTTTTTGCGACGACGGCAAAGCGTTTGAATGGCGCGCTTTAATTCTTTGTCTCGACCGATCAAGGGGTCAATTTTGCCTAGTTTTGCTTGTTCGTTAAGGTTTACTGTGTACTTGGTGAGGGGATCGTTTGCGGTCTCTTCGTTCTCAACGGTTGTTGATTCATTGAAATCGGCCATATCATCGTCGTCATCTATTCGCGCAATACCATGGGAAATGAAATTAACGACATCCAGTCGTGTTACATCTTGTCGGCTCATCAAATAAACAGACTGTGAGTCTTGCTCACTAAAGATAGCGACCAATACATTAGCGCCAGTGACTTCTTTTTTACCAGACGACTGCACGTGAAAAACAGCGCGTTGTAAAACACGTTGGAAGCCAAGAGTTGGCTGTGTTTCACGTTCAATATCAGCAGGAATTATCGGTGTTGATTGTTCGAGATAAGATTCGATTTCGCTAGTCATCGCTGCAACATCGCCACCCGCGGCTTGAAACACTTCGCAGGCTGATTTGTTCTCCATCATTGCTAAAAGAAGGTGTTCAACGGTAATAAATTCGTGACGCATCTGATGGGCGCGCTTGAATGCATCGTTTAGAGTTTTTTCAAGTTCTTTGTTTAGCATGGTTTACTCCACTTCTTCTAATGTACATTGCAAAGGATGCTGGTTTTCCTGTGCGTAGGCGATTACTTGTTGTACTTTTGTTTCGGCTATGTCCTTAGTATAGACCCCGCAGACACCAATACCACTAGTGTGTACATTCATAGTGATTCTAACCGCCTCTTCTTTTTTTTTGTAGAAGATGGTTTGCAGTATGGATACGACAAAATCCATCGGCGTAAAGTCGTCATTCAATAACAAAACCGTGTACATAGGCGGCTGGCTTAATTTGGGTCTTGCCTCCTGTAAGGCAAGGTTGCCATCGTCTTCATGTTCAAAAGGTAAGTTGGGCATGCTTAGTAAAATACGTTTAAATAAGGAGGCGTTATTTTGACAGAAATTTTCGACTCTTGTTCTGTAAAGCTGAATTAAACAACAAGTTAGTTTCCATGACACGTATGCTCTTCGGGTTTCTATTGTAGGCTGTTTAATACGGCATATCTTTTTGAAGATATGAAAATCTTATAACTAATAGATGGTGTTTAAAACAGTACTTTTCAAGTGCTGATTAAGTAACAACGGCGATGCTTTTTTGACAGATCACATGTTTTCAGTAATGTCGATTTCATTGGGTAATCGACTAAGGGCCAGTAGGCGAAGAATTAATTGGGAGCCCAAGCCGCCTATGGCTAATGCAGACCAGCCGAGAATGACAAAGCCCCAATGTAATGGCGCTGTAAACAGTTCTTCCATATACCAAAATGTATGCCCCCATTCGTTTAGCCCGACATTGGGTAAGATTAAAAATGGGCCAATAACCAAAATGACAAACGGGATTGAAATTTTTTCGGCAAATTGCGGTAACCGGGTTCGTGCATATAAAAAAGCCGATACGCCTGCAATTATATAAGCTGGGAACGTGCCATAAAACAACACGATATGACTGGGCGTGAAATCAGTGTCGCGGATAGTGACTTGATGCCATGATGCGTCTTGTTCAGCAAAAAAACTGGCAGCCCAATAGATAATCCAAGCGTATGCAAATAACCATATAAATAGTGTGAAGTGACGTTTTAATTCAACATCTGGCGATAATGTAAATACATTCTTGTCTCGGGTTTTTAATATGTAGCCCCAGAGTGCGCTTGCGAGTACAAATTCGATTATCCATTGGGCATATAACAGGTTCATCCAATAGGTTTGAAATTCAGGTTCAAATGCATCCATTCCCTTATCCCAAGCAAAAAGCTGTTGGTAAAGCCTCCACGCCATCATTAATGCAAATATACCTATAAATACAGCGAACAATACCTTGATGTTAAGTAGTTTTTTGGTCGGGTCTAAATAAACCGACTTATTTTCAACGGATGTGTTCATAGGTATGTCATTAGCTGATTTCTATTGATAAGCTACCATTATTTTAAATTATTGAACAATAAAAGGCCCCAGCTACCTTTGCTTACTAAAAAAACAGGCTTATGAATCTTATAAGAATGGGTTCATGTTGCTGTCTTTAACACCAGCTTTAATGCTTAACTAGAAACAAGTGAGACGAACTCAGCGTCTATGTCTTTGTCGATATAGGCCATTCCAAGCTTATTCAAATACTCTAAACGATTGGCATTCATCA
>DUCA01000169.1 GCA_012960055.1 Cycloclasticus sp. | reverse complement strand
CCATTCAAGTTTTAACATATAAGAGGAAATATTATGGGGTCTGAAAAATCAACAGATCAAAACGATATCCAAGAGCAGTCAGTTGATGCAGAAGAAAGCTTAATTGGAGAAGTTGTTGATGAGGCAGTAGTGTCAGAAGCTACAGAAGAAATTAATTTAACAGTGGAGTTAGAAACGGCTAAGGCAGCCGCGAGTGAAAACTGGGATAAGCTTTTATTAGCTAAAGCCGAAGTGGAAAATATTCGCCGCAGAACTCAAAAAGACATTGAAAAAGCACACCGTTTCTCAATCGAAAAGTTTGCAAAAGACATGTTACCGGTGGTCGATAGTTTGGAAATGGGCCTTGCAGCGACGAGTGACAGTGAGGTGGATATCACGGCTCTTAAAGAAGGTATGGAACTAACTTATAAACAGCTTATTTCGTCACTAGAAAAATCAGGAGTGGTACAGGTCAATCCAGAAGGTGAAGCATTTAGCCCCGAGCTTCACCAAGCTATTTCTGTGGTTCCAAGTCCAGATCATGCGCCCAATACAGTGATGCAGGTATTTCAAAAAGGTTATACGCTGAATGGTCGTTTATTGCGCCCTGCAATGGTTATCGTTACGCCATCAGAACCGTCAGCGAGTACAAAGAAAATAGATAAGCAGGCTTGAAATATTTTTTCAAGGCCCCATATTTAAACCAACAACAAATTAATGATTAAATTTCGGAGATATTCAAATGGCTAAAATTATTGGTATCGATTTAGGTACAACTAACTCGTGTGTTGCCGTGCTTGATGGCGACAGTGCAAAAGTAATTGAAAACAGTGAAGGCGCAAGAACAACGCCATCGATTGTCGCGTTCACAGCAGAAGGTGATGTGTTA
The DNA here is from genome assembly GCA_012960055.1 of Cycloclasticus sp. GTDB lineage: Bacteria > Pseudomonadota > Gammaproteobacteria > Methylococcales > Cycloclasticaceae > Cycloclasticus. The sequence goes on along the minus strand of DUCA01000169.1, from coordinate 13,863 downwards.
GTTGGTCAATCAGCTAAGCGTCAAGCGGTGACAAATCCAACAAACACAGTGTTTGCGTCAAAACGTCTAATTGGGCGTAAATTTAAAGATGATGTTGTGCAAAAAGACGTCAGCATGGTGCCTTATAAAATTGTTGCTGCTGATAACGGCGATGCTTGGATTGAAGCACAAAACAAAAAACTAGCGCCGCCTGAAGTTGCTGCGCGTATCTTAATGAAGCTTAAAAAAGATGCCGAAGCCTATTTAGGCGAAGAGGTTAAAGAAGCGGTTATTACTGTGCCTGCGTATTTTAATGACTCACAACGTCAAGCCACTAAGGATGCGGGTAAAATTGCCGGACTAGAAGTTAAGCGTATTATCAACGAGCCAACGGCGGCTGCGTTAGCTTACGGCATGGATAAGAAAACCGGTGATCGCACGATTGCTGTGTATGACTTGGGTGGTGGTACATTTGACGTGTCTATCATTGAAATTGCTGAAATTGATGGCGAGCACCAATTTGAAGTACTGTCTACAAACGGCGATACCTTCTTAGGCGGTGAAGATTTTGATTTACGTATTATCGATTTCTTATCTGATGAATTTAAGAAAGAAAATTCTGTTGATTTACATAACGATCCGTTAGCGCTACAACGTTTAAAAGAGGCGGCTGAAAAAGCGAAAATCGAGTTATCTTCAAATCAACAAACGGACGTTAACTTGCCTTACATTACAGCCGATGCAACGGGCCCTAAACATTTAAATGTTAAGTTAACACGTGCAAAGCTTGAGTCATTGGTTGATGATCTTGTGCAACGTACGGTTGCTCCTTGTGAAACAGCCGTTAAGGATGCTGGCTTGTCTATTTCAGATATAGATGACGTTATCTTAGTCGGTGGTCAAACACGTATGCCTAAGGTGCAAGAAGTTGTTGCTGAATACTTTGGTCAAGAACCACGTAAAGACGTTAACCCAGATGAAGCGGTTGCTTCAGGTGCTGCCATTCAAGCGGGTGTGTTAGCGGGTGATGTGACTGACGTGTTATTGCTAGACGTAACGCCTTTATCATTGGGTATTGAAACAATGGGCGGCGTGATGACAAAGCTTATTGAGAAAAACACAACGATTCCAAGTAAAGCAGGGCAAACATTCTCAACAGCTGAAGATAATCAAACAGCGGTGACAGTTCATGTATTACAAGGTGAACGTGAAATGGCGGCAGGCAATAAATCATTGGGCCGATTTGATCTGCAAGACATTCCACCAGCACGTCGTGGGACACCGCAAATTGAAGTGTCATTTGACATTGATGCTAACGGCATCTTGAATGTATCCGCCAAAGATAAAGCAACCGGCAAAGAGCAATCAGTTGTTATTAAAGCGTCCAGTGGTTTATCGGATGAAGAAGTTGAAGAAATGATCAATGACGCTGAGCTACATGCCGAAGAAGATAAGAAGTTACATGAGCTTGTGACAGCAAGGAACCAAGCTGATGGCATGATTCACGCGACTGAAAAATCCATTGAAGAAATGGGTGATAAAGTTGATGCAGCTGAAAAAGCAGACATTGAGGCAGCCATTGAAACCTTGCAAGAAGCTATCAAAGGCGACGATAAAGCGGCGATTGATGAAAAAACTGAAGCCTTGACTGCATTATCCGGAAAGTTAGCAGAAAAAATGTATGCTGACGCAGGTGCAGATGGCGCGGCTGAAAACGGTTCTGCCGAAGCAAACTCAGATGCGAATGCAGATGATGTTGTTGATGCTGAGTTTGAAGAAGTTAAGAGCGAAAAAGACGATAAAAAATAATCGTTAATTTTAGAATTAACTTAGTATGAAAATAGCCCGATAGATGGGCGCGACATGGCCGCCGATTTATCGGTGGCTTTGACGTATTAACGGTTTGAGAATTATGGAAAAAGAAGACTATTATAAAACACTCGAAGTTGCCCGTAATGCCAGCGATCGAGAAATAAAGAAAGCGTATCGACGTTTGGCGATGAAGCATCATCCAGATAGAAATACGGGCAACCCAGACTCGGAAGAAAAGTTCAAGGTCATTCAGGAGGCGTATGCGATATTAAGCGATGAGCAAAAGCGCGCAGCTTACGACCAGTTCGGCCACGCGGGGATGGATCAGCCAATGGGCGGTGGTCATCACGGAGGCGATTCCTTTAGCGACGTGTTTGGCGATGTGTTTGGTGATATTTTTGGTGGAGGCGGGGGGCGTGGCAGTCAAGTAACGCGTGGGGCCGATTTACGTTATAACTTGGACTTAAGCCTGGAAGATGCTGTGTCAGGCATGGAAACTAAGATCAAAGTGCCTACCTCAGTTAGCTGTACGGGCTGTAAAGGTTCGGGTTCTAAGAGCGGAAGATCCGGTGTTTGTTCGACTTGTGGTGGTCATGGTCAAGTGCGTATGCAGCAGGGTATGTTTTCTGTTCAGCAGACCTGTCCAACCTGTCGTGGTTCAGGCTCAGTCATCAAAGACCCATGTGGAAAGTGCCGTGGTACAGGTAAGAGGAAAGACCAAAAAACCTTGGCGGTCAAAATTCCAGCGGGTGTGGATACAGGTGATCGTATTCGTCTTGGCGGTGAAGGTGAGGCGGGTGACCATGGTGGCCCTTCTGGTGATTTGTACGTACAAGTTAATGTGCGTGATCACGCGATTTTTACCCGTGATGGCGCTAATTTATACTGTGATATGCCCATTAGTTTTGCAACGGCAACTTTGGGCGGTCAGCTAGAAGTGCCTACCTTGACGGGAAAGGTAAAACTTAAAATCCCCGCTGAAACGCAAACCGGTAAATTGTTCAGGTTGCGTGGTAAAGGCGTTAAGCAAGTAAGAGGCGGGCCCGTTGGCGATTTGATGTGTAGGATTAATGTTGAAACACCGGTTAGCCTAACAGCTGAGCAAAAAAATCTGGTTGAGCAATTAGAGTCATCCTTTAGAACCGGCGGTACACGGCATAACCCACAGGAAAACTCATGGTTGGATGGGGTTAAAAGTTTTTTTGATAAGATGAAGTCTTAAACGCCTATGAGGTAGATTTACCTAGTTTAGATAAGTTGATGCCCATTGGGCGAAAGAAAAGGGAAACGAATGGCTAATATTGCAATATCAGGCGCAAGCGGGCGCATGGGGCTTAACTTAATTAAGGCGTGCTTGCAAAATGAACAGGCAACGCTGACTGCTGCGATAGGGCGCGAAGGCTCTCCTGCCATTGGTAATGACGCAGGCAGCATTGCAGGTGTAGGTGCGCAAGGTGTTATTGTGCTATCGGATTGTCAGGCACAGGTTGCGAAATTTGATGTATTGGTTGATTTTACTCGTCCAGATGCTTGCCTTGAAAAATTAGCATTTTGTAAAGCGAATCAAAAGGCAATTGTCATCGGTACAACAGGTTTTACTGATGAGCAAAAAACACAAATAAGCGAAGCGTCAAAATCCATCCCGGTTATTTTTGCACCTAATATGGGTATTGGTGTCAACGTGACATTCAAATTGCTTGAATTAGCGGCAAAAGCCATTGGTTCGAGCGTGGATATCGAAATCATTGAAGCGCATCATAAATACAAAGTGGATGCACCATCTGGCACGGCACTTAAGATGGGCGAAGTCGTTGCCGACGCAATGGGCAAGAACTTAGATGATTGCGCGGTGTATGCGCGTGAAGGTATCACCGGTGAACGTGTAACGGGAACCATTGGGTTTTCTACTATCAGAGCGGGTGATATTGTCGGTGAGCATACGGTTATGTTTGCCGATGAAGGTGAGCGGATTGAAATAAGCCATAAGGCAACGAGTCGCATGACGTTTGCAACAGGTGCTATTCGAGCGGCTTGTTGGGCGGCTGGCCAACCAGCGGGTTTGTATGATATGCAAGACGTGTTGGGGCTTAAAGATTAACGCTGAATCAACTGAAAAGCTTTAATTTTACCGCTACAAAACTTAGGCTAGTTGAGCATAAATGTTATTTAGTGTTATTGTTTTTCTGTTAATATCGATCAGATAAGCATGTATTTAAGTCAATTTAAAATAAAAAGAACTAGGGAGATTAGCGATGGGCATATTTTGTAAAATAGCGGCAATGTTAGGGTTTGGTTCGTGCGATAAAGAAGATGCTGAAACGGTAGCACCCGTAGAGCCAGTAAAAACTCAAGAAACTGTAACCAAGCCTCAACCTAAGGAAGTTGTAAATACTGTGGAAACTAACGAAAAGAAATATGTACTGATTGGTGCGGGCCCTGCGTCTGTGCGTGCGGCAGAAACACTTCGCAAAGCTGATGCGTCGTGCTCAATTACAATGATTGGCTTGGAAAAAGAATCTCCATACTCGCGTATGGCCTTGCCTTATTACTTAAGTGGCATGATTGAGGACACGGGGACGCATTTAAGAAAAGGCGAAGGGCATTTTGAAGGTTTAGGCATTAACCATGTGTTTGCGAAAGTTGATAAAATTGATGCACAAAAGCATAACGTCACGGTCGATAACGGTGATGTGTATGACTACGATAAGCTAATGATTGCTACCGGTTCGCGTCCTGCGAATTCTCCTTTCCCGGGAGCGGATAATAAAGGCGTGGTTAATTGCTGGACCTTGGAAGATGGCAGAGAAATTCTAAATACCATCAAACCAGGGTCAAAAGTTGCGTTATTGGGTGCGGGTTTCGTGGCCTCTATTATCATTGAAGCAATGCTAAAAAGAGGCGTTGATTTAACCGTGATGATGGGCCGTACAGGCCGTATGGTTAGCCGTATGATGGATGAGACAGCTGGCGACATGATTAAATCATGGTGTGAAGCTAAAGGCGTCACAACCATTTTGCCGGCGAGTATTAAATCAATTGAAGCAGGCCCTGCTTTAAAGCGTGATGATGATAGCCTGACTGAATACGACTTAATTATTGTTGCCACCGGTGTTTATTCTAATATTGAATTTTTAGAAGGCAGTGGTATTGAAACTGACAGCGGCATTCTCGTGGATGCTGGCTTACGTACCAATGTGGATGATATTTTTGCAGCGGGTGACGTGGCTCAAGGCCTCGATTTTTCTACAGGCGGTCAATCAGTTCATGCGATTCAGCCAACCGCGGTAGATCACGGTCGAATTGCAGCCGTCAATATGATGGGGGGGGCAGCAGCATACAAAGGAAGCCTTTGTATGAACGTTCTCGATACGGCTGGTTTAGTATCTACATCATTCGGTAGTTGGGGTGGTGTCGAAGGCGGCGAAACAGCCACCTTGGTTGATTTAGAAAACTATAAATATATACGTTTAAACTTTAAAGATGACCTGTTAGTGGGTGCTATTACGGTAGGACGTACTGATTCTATCGGTGTGATGCGAGGCTTGATTCAATCTGAAGTGTCATTAGGCGACTGGAAAGAGAAGTTAACTGAAGATCCAACTTTGCTGATGAATGCCTATTTATCAAGGTCACTGGATATTGCTCGCAACTAATCATAACGGTAAGTTTTGGGCGCTTTGCATTGGACAGTTAGGTACTAAATCCAGTAAAATCTATGCTCATACATATTAACAATCAAAGCGGGTAGTTCCAGAATGGATCTTCCCGTTTTGTATATCTAAAGGTGGTGTAATTTGTCTGACATAGCAATATTGGTTCTCGAAGACGGTAGTGTTTTTCGCGGCCAATCAATTGGCGCTCAAGGGCTAACAACGGGTGAGGTGGTGTTTAATACCTCGATGACGGGTTATCAAGAAATTTTGACTGACCCATCGTATTCGCATCAAATAGTTACTCTAACGTACCCGCACATCGGTAATACGGGTGTTAACGCTGAAGATGAAGAGTCAACAGGTGTGCATGCGCGTGGTTTGGTGATCAGAGATTTACCGTTAACCAACAGTAATTGGCGCTCTGAAGAACCGTTATCTGACTATCTAAAGCGACATGGTACTGTTGCTATTGCAGACATTGATACCCGAAAGCTAACTCGTATTCTAAGAGAGAAAGGTGCGCAACGCGGTTGCATTATCGCGGGTGCAGATGTCGATGATGCACTGGCATTAAAGTCTGCAAAAGAAGCCGCATCTCTTAAAGGTCTAGATCTTGCCCAAGTGGTGACATCTAAATCCGCTTATGATTGGACTGAGACTGTTTGGCAATTAGATTCTGCTGAGCAAAAAGATAAAGGTGACGCGAAGTTCAAAGTCGTGGCGTATGATTTTGGCGTTAAACGTAATATCTTACGTTTGCTGGTTGAGTCAGGCTGCGACGTGCATGTGGTGCCTGCAAAAACGCCAGCTTCTGAGGTGTTGGCAATGTCACCAGACGGCGTGTTTTTATCGAATGGCCCGGGTGACCCTGAGCCGTGTGATTACGCGATTGATGCGATTAAGGCCATTCTTGAAAAGAAAATCCCTACCTTTGGTATTTGTTTAGGCCATCAGTTATTGGCCTTAGCTAGTGGCGCGTCAACGGTCAAAATGAAGTTTGGTCATCACGGTGCGAATCATCCCGTGCAAGATTTACAAACAGAGCGCGTGATGATCACGAGTCAAAATCATGGTTTTGCAGTGGATGGCGATTCATTGCCCAACAACTTACAAGCAACGCACGTGTCATTGTTCGATAAAAGTTTGCAAGGTATCGAACGAACAGACTGCCCAGCATTTGGTTTCCAAGGGCATCCAGAAGCCAGTCCTGGTCCACAAGATATCGTGTATTTATTTGAACGATTTACCGCGATGATGCAATCGCATAAAGATTCATAAAGAGAACTATGCCAAAAAGAACCGACATAAAATCTGTTTTACTTCTAGGTGCTGGCCCCATTGTTATTGGCCAAGCCTGTGAGTTTGATTATTCAGGAACGCAAGCGTGTAAAGCGTTAAGAGAAGAAGGTTACCGCGTTATTTTGGTTAACTCTAATCCGGCAACGATTATGACGGATCCAGAAACAGCCGATGCAATTTATATTGAACCGGTTGACTGGGAAACAGTTGAAAAAATCATTGAGAAAGAAAAGCCAGATGTGTTGTTACCCACCATGGGCGGGCAAACAGCGCTTAATTGTGCGTTGGATCTTGACCGTCACGGTGTATTGGCTAAGCACAATGTGGAAATGATAGGCGCGTCTAAAGAAGCGATTGATAAAGCCGAAGACCGTGATTTGTTTAAGAAAGCGATGACAAAAATTGGTTTGTCTACGCCACGCTCTTTTGTAGCGCGCAATATGGATGAAGCCTACGAAGCATTAGATTCAATCGGCTTCCCAACCATTATTCGACCCTCTTTCACGATGGGCGGTAGTGGTGGTGGTATCTCGTATAACCGCGAAGAATTTGTAGAAATTTGTGAACGCGGATTAGACCTTTCGCCAACCAATGAATTACTGATTGAAGAGTCCGTATTGGGCTGGAAAGAATACGAAATGGAAGTGGTGCGTGATCGTAAAGATAACTGCATTATTATTTGTTCTATTGAAAACTTTGATCCAATGGGTGTGCACACAGGTGACTCGATTACCGTGGCGCCAGCACAAACATTGACGGATAAAGAATACCAAATTATGCGAAATGCATCGATTGATGTGTTGCGTGAAATCGGTGTGGATACCGGCGGTTCCAATGTGCAATTTGCCATTAATCCAGAAGATGGTGCAATGATTGTGATTGAGATGAATCCGCGTGTTTCGCGTTCATCTGCATTGGCGTCTAAGGCAACAGGCTTCCCTATTGCGAAAGTGGCTGCTAAATTGGCCATTGGTTATACCTTAGATGAACTCAGTAATGAGATTACCGGTGGTGCAACGCCTGCCTCATTCGAGCCATCGATTGATTACGTTGTAACTAAAATTCCTCGTTTCACTTTCGAAAAATTCCCAATGGCAGATGATCGTTTAACCACGCAGATGAAATCTGTAGGCGAAGTGATGGCGGTGGGCAGAACCTTCCAAGAGTCGTTGCAAAAAGCATTACGCGGGCTTGAAACCGGTAAAAGCGGTTTAGACCCCATCGTAAACCTCGATGAAGAGGGTGTTGAAGCAGTTTTACGTCGTGAAATTCAACAACCTGGCGCTGATCGTATTTGGTATTTAGCCGATGCATTTAGAAAAGGTTTTGGTCTTGAAAGCATTTTTGATCAGACAAAAATTGACCGTTGGTTCTTGGTACAAATTGAAGACATATTGAATGAAGAGGCGGCTTTGTCAGGTGTTTCGTTAGATTCATTAGACGAAAAAACGATGTTCCGCCTCAAGCGTAAAGGCTTTGCAGATGCTCGCCTTGCAGCGTTACTCAAAGTTGATGAAAGTGCGGTTAGAGCGGCTCGTCATTCATTGGGCATTAGACCGGTTTATAAGCGCATCGATTCTTGTGCGGGTGAGTTTTCCTCTCCAACGGCGTACATGTATTCAACCTATGAAGAAGAGTGCGAATCACAACCGACCAACCGTGACAAAATCATGGTGTTGGGCGGTGGTCCAAACCGAATTGGCCAAGGTATAGAATTTGATTATTGCTGTGTTCATGCCTCGTTAGCGTTGCGTGAAGACGGTTATGAAACCATCATGGTGAACTGTAATCCTGAAACTGTATCGACCGATTTTGATACCTCTGATCGCTTGTACTTTGAACCGTTGACCTTGGAAGATGTGTTGGAAGTCGTGAATATTGAGAAGCCAAAAGGCGTTATCGTTCAATATGGTGGACAAACACCGCTTAAATTAGCAGAAGACTTGGAAGCTGCGGGTGTGCCCATCATTGGCACATCACCCGAGGCAATTGATTTGGCTGAAGACCGTGAACGTTTCCAACAATTAGTTGAAAAGCTGGGTTTACTGCAACCACCAAACAGAACAGCACGTGAACCAGAGCAAGCCGTTTTACTGGCCGAAGAAATTGGTTACCCGTTGGTTGTTAGGCCGTCTTATGTATTAGGTGGTCGTGCAATGGAAATCGTTTATAACGAATCTGAATTACGCACTTACATGCGTGAAGCGGTTAGCGTGTCGAATGATTCTCCTGTGCTACTAGATCGTTTCTTAGACGATGCAGTTGAAGTTGATGTGGATGCTATTTTTGATGGTGAAGAGTTACTCATCGGCGCAATCATGGAACATATTGAACAAGCCGGTGTTCACTCAGGTGATTCCGCGTGTTCATTACCGCCGTTTGATTTAAGCCAAGATGTGCAAGATAGAATGCGCGTACAAGCCAAAGATTTAGCAAGAGAATTAGGCGTTGTGGGTTTGATGAATATCCAGTTCGCGATTAAAGGCGATGATATTTATATTCTAGAAGTCAACCCGCGTGCTTCACGTTCGGTGCCGTTTGTTTCAAAAGTTACTGGCTACCCATTAGCTAAAATTGCCGCACGTTGCATGGCGGGTCAATCATTAGCCGAGCAGGGAACAACGGAAGAAATTATTCCTGATTACTTCTCTGTTAAAGAATCGGTGTTCCCCTTCGTTAAATTCCCTAATGTTGATCCTTTGTTAGGCCCCGAAATGAAATCGACGGGTGAAGTTATGGGCGTTGGTGATACATTCGGTGAAGCGTTTGGGAAAGCTCAACGCGCTGCGGGTATTGATTTATCTGATGAAGATAATGTGATATTCAGCGTGCGAAAAGCGGATAAGGTGAAAATGCTTGAATTGGCACGAACACTCGTATCCAGAGGCAAGCATATTTTCGCAACACGTGGAACGGCAGAGGCATTAACAGCGGCAGGTATTGAATGTGAAGTGGTTAATAAAGTGGGCGAAGGCCGTCCGCACATCGTTGATGTTATTAAAAACGAAAGCATTCAATTGGTGGTTAATACAACAGAAGGTAAACAAGCAATTACGGACTCGTTTTCTATTCGCCGTGAATCGCTACAAAACAAAGCAACCTACTGCACAACCATTGCAGGTGCTAAAGCAACTATTGATGCGCTTGCCGATATCAGTGTGAAAGAAGTGAGAGAGCTTCACGAATTACAAGCGCGTCGCTAGAGCGACCATTAGGGCTGTATTATGAATAAAACACCGTTAACAAAAAAAGGCGCGCAAAGCTTAAAAGATGAGTTGGATCACCTTAAAAATGTTAAGCGCCCAAAAATTACAGAAGCCATTGCTGACGCACGTGCACATGGTGATTTGAAAGAAAATGCTGAATACCACGCAGCCCGTGAAGAGCAGGGCTTAGTTGAGGCAAGAGTTAGAGATATTGAAAGTAAATTAGGAAATGCACAAGTTATCGATGTGTCTACCTTAAACGCGAACGGTAAAGTTGTTTTTGGCTGTACAGTCGAGCTTGAAAATATCGACACAGAAGAGCTTATAACTTACACCATCGTTGGTGCAGATGAAGCCGATATAAAAAATAATTTAATATCTTATGCGTCGCCGTTTGCTAAAGCGTTAATTGGTAAAGAAGAAGGTGATGTTGCTGAAGTAAGAGCACCCGCAGGTATTACCGAATACGAAATTACCGAAGTGCGTTACGAGTAAGCCTTTTTGTCGGTATTTTCACGGTAAAAAACGGCTGTAAAACCAATTGTTTGAACGATCTCGGAACGTGATTGTTCAGCAATTTTTTTGATGATGGCTTTTTTATCTTCACGATCAGCTGCCGACACTTTTACTTTAATCAGTTCGTGGTGCTCAATTGCCAATTCAATTTCATCCAGTACCGTATCCGTTAGACCTGATTGGCCAACACGCACAACGGGCTTTAGGTCGTGAGCATGAGATTTTAGTTTTTTCTTTTGTTGGTTCGATAATGCCATAATTGTAAATGTGAGAATCAGTTGAATGCACGTATTTTAGCGCAAAGCGTGTCTTTATGGATGTGTTTTTTGATAAGCTTCTTCATTATGTTGAACTCCAAGGTCAAGTAATCACTTCATAGATAGGATAAATGACAAAACATAAGAATAAACAAAAGTGGCTCGACGAGCACTTCAGCGACGAATATGTAAAGAAAGCCCAGCAGATGGGCTTGCGTTCTCGTGCGGTGTTTAAATTAGAAGAAATTGATAAAAAAGATCGGTTGATACGGCCTAATCAAATCATTGTTGATTTGGGTGCAGCACCCGGGGGTTGGTCTGAATACGCGGTTAAACGCGCGACGGGTAACAGTAAAGTGATAGCCTTGGATTTGCTGGATATTGAACCCATTGATGGTGTAGATTTTATCAAAGGTGATTTTAGTGATGATGCCGTGTTTGAGGCGTTGCAAGCACTCATAAAGGACCAAGCTGTTGACCTTGTGTTGTCTGATATTGCCCCTAATATGAGTGGCTCTAAGGCGATTGATCAACCTAAGTCGATGTATCTTGCTGAATTAGCGCTGGATTTTGCTAAACACAGTCTTGGAAATAAAGGTGTTTTCCTCATTAAGCTATTTCAAGGCGAAGGCTTTGATCAATATGTGATGGAAGCCAAGAAACATTTCGTCAGTGTTGCGATACGTAAGCCTAAGGCTTCAAGAGCGCGTAGCAGGGAAGTCTATCTTTTGGCAAAGGGCTTGAAACTGTAGTAACCTAACCCCATATATTGAACGAATGATTAGAATAGTAGTCGGACTAGTGGGTGCTATTAAATGAAGAGAGAGATGGAGAACAGATTTGAACGAAATGGTTAAGAATATAATTATGTGGGTGGTTATCGCCTTCGTATTAATGTCTGTATTTAATAACTTTGGTGGTACAGAACAAAGTTCTAGTGATACGTTGAGTTACTCTCAATTTATAAATTCAGTTAATGCCGGCCAAGTGAGCAAGGTCTCCATTGATGGCCCCAATATTATCGGCCAAACCACCTCTGGTGAGCGCTTCACAACGCGTAGCCCTGGCGATATTCACTTGGTTGATGACTTGTTGAGGAACGGCGTGGAAATTCTGGCAAAATCACCTGAAGAACAATCGGTCTTTATGGCAGTTCTTGTTTCTTGGTTCCCAATGTTGTTATTAATTGGTGTGTGGATTTTCTTCATGCGTCAAATGCAAGGCGGTGCTGGCGGTGCTGGTGGTCGTGGTGCGATGTCATTTGGTAAAAGCAAAGCAAAACTTCTTAACGAAGATGAAATTAAAGTAACGTTTGCAGATGTTGCCGGTGTTCAAGAAGCCAAAGAAGAAGTTGAAGAAGTTGTCGATTTCCTTAAAGAACCAGGTAAGTTCCAAAAACTTGGTGGTGCAATACCTCGTGGTATTTTGATGTCTGGTGCGCCAGGCACAGGTAAAACATTACTAGCAAAAGCGATTGCCGGTGAAGCGAAAGTGCCTTTCTTTAGTATTTCTGGTTCTGACTTCGTTGAAATGTTTGTTGGTGTGGGCGCATCTCGAGTTCGAGATATGTTTGAACAAGCGAAGAAAAGTGCGCCATGTATCATCTTTATTGATGAAATCGACGCCGTTGGCCGTGCCCGTGGTATAGGTATGGGCGGTGGTAATGATGAGCGTGAGCAAACATTGAATCAATTATTGGTTGAAATGGATGGTTTTTCTGGCAATGAAGGGGTTATTGTTATCGCTGCAACTAACAGGCCTGATGTGCTCGACCCTGCGTTACTTCGACCAGGCCGTTTTGACCGTCAGGTTGAAGTGCCGTTGCCAGATATTCGTGGCCGTGAACAAATTTTAAAAGTGCACCTTAAAAAAGTACCTGTTGGCGATAGCGTGAATCCAAATGTTATTGCGCGTGGTACACCTGGTTTCTCCGGTGCGGATTTAGCTAACTTGGTTAACGAAGCAGCTTTATTTGCAGCAAGAGCGGATAAAAAAGTTGTTGATATGAACGACATGGAAAACGCCAAAGATAAAGTGCTTATGGGTGCTGAGCGTCGTTCAATGGTGATGAGTGAAGAAGAGAAAAGGTGTACGGCTTACCATGAATCAGGGCACGCCATTGTTGGTCGATTGGTTCCTGAACATGACCCTGTTTATAAAGTAACCATTATTCCTCGTGGTCGGGCATTAGGTGTGACGATGTTCTTGCCAGAAAAAGATGCCATCAGCATCAGTAAACGTAAGTTAGAAAGCCAGTTGTCTAGTTTGTATGGTGGGCGTTTAGCTGAAGAAATAATTTTTGGTGAAGAAGCAGTTACAACAGGCGCTTCAAATGATATTGAGCGCGCATCGGCTATTGCTCGCAATATGGTTACGCTATGGGGCTTTTCAGAAAAACTAGGCGCATTAAACTACGGTGAAGATGAAAATGCGATGGGTCATTCAGGCGGCAGGCCGAAAATGATTTCTGACGAAACCGCAGAGCTCATTAATAAAGAAGTGCGCGTGTTCATTGACCGCAACTATGGGCGCGCGGAAACATTGTTAAAAGACAATATTGATATTTTACACGCGATGACGGATGCGTTAATGAAGTACGAAACGCTGACTAGTGATCAGCTCGACCAATTGATGGCGCGCACGGATGTTAGCCCACCAAAAGACTGGGAAGACAGTGATGAGTCGGGCTCCGGCAGTGTGTCTACTGCAGAAAAAGATAAAGAAGTAGAAATAGACGACGAAGCCAAGCCAACCGCGGGTGGCCCTGCTGAGCAGTCATAGAGCAAGGCTAGGCTTTTCTAGTTCATTTTTAAGGCAAAAGACCCCCCGCATTATGGGGGTTCTTAATGTGACGCCGGACTCTTTTTCAGACGGTGGGGAGTTTGCGTTAGTTGATGCGGCTTCGCATCAAGCGAAACTAATGGTTGATGCGGGTGCCAGTATTATTGATATTGGCGGTGAATCAACCCGTCCTCAAGCGACACCCGTTTCCATTGAAGAAGAGTTATCTAGGGTGGTTCCCGTTATTACCGCTATTCGCTCCGTATCTAATGTTGTCATATCTATTGATACCAGTAAGCCAGAGGTAATGGAGCAGGCCGTTGAAGCGGGTGCAAACATCATCAACGACGTGTATGCCTT
>DUCA01000168.1 GCA_012960055.1 Cycloclasticus sp. | reverse complement strand
ACTTTACGAACCGGCGAGGCCAACGAGTAAATAACTAAATCCACTTGGCCCAAATCTTCTTTAATTAAATCAATCGTTTTTTGTTTCGCTTCGTTTGAGAAAGCGTCGCCGTTAATGTGTTTAGCATAAAGCCCAGCTTTCTTTGCTTCAGCATCAAACGCCGCCGTGTTGTACCAACCGGCAGAGCCGGTCTTTTTTTCCGTGCTCGGTTTTTCAAAAAACACGCCGATTGTTGCAGCGCCTGAACCAAAAGCAGCCGTTATTCGAGATGCCAAACCATACCCACTGGAAGAACCAATAATCAGCACTTTTTTTGGGCCACCCTCAACCGAGCCTTGCTGTTGAGTGAGTTGAATTTGCTGCTTAACATTTTCAGCACAGCCTTTAGGGTGAGCGGTTGTACAAATAAAGCCACGAGTCTTAGGTTTAATGATCATAGGATTGCCAGTAGGTTAATCTAAATAGAAGTTAATCATTTTAATGGATACGCTGATGTTTTTGCATGATTTTTATCGTTAGTCTCTTGCTTAAGACCGCCTTTGTACGCGAATACAAAAACCACTCGCCATAAAACATCGTTTTATCAACTGACATTGCTGCGTTTAAACAAGTTTAGAATCATCGACCAGCGAATAATAATAAGTGCCACGAAAACAATCGAACAGCCAATAAACTCATTACCGGATAGCCTTTCGCCAAACCAAGCGGCCGCCAGTAATGCTGTCCAGATTGGTTCGACGACCATAATAACCACTCCGTGACTGCTGCTTGATAGGCTTTGCGCGTGTGTTTGAATAAAAAATCGTGCGGCTGTGCCGATAAACGCACTGGCCAATACCCAGCCCAACAAATTTACTGAAAACTGTTCAGCGACGCCAGTCCATTCTTCCATCATGAAAGACAGACTGCCTGATAACACACCTACCGTTACTAGTGTAATGGCGGTTAAAGACAGCGCAGGAACTTTTTCGCTGATTTCGATAATCTCATCCAAACCACCTATTTCATGGTAATTAGCCGCGCGTGTATTCAGAATAAAAAACAGCGCAAAAAAGAACGATGCCGTTATAAAAAGCAATTGCCCCGTCTCTATTTCAATGCCTGAGTTCAGTGAAAGAAACCCCAAACCTATCGCCGCCACCGGCATCGAGAGCCATGTAGTAAACGGAGCGGGTTCTTTGAAAAATATTCTTGCTAATGCTGGGGAAATCACTACCGCCAAACTGGTTAAAAAACCACCTACGCTGAGGCTAACGCCGGAATATAGACCCATAATCCAGAAGCACATTCCAGCTGAGAAAATACTACCTACGACGATGGCTTGCTTATATTGATGCCAGTTGAGTGATTTTATTTGCCGAAAGCCGACCACAGTCAACAAGATGCCGGCAAGAATAAACCGCGAGCTAATGAATAAAAGTGGCGGCATCAATAACACCGCCTCTTTTGAAAAAATCCAACTGATTGCTGCCAGTATGGTGACCAATATTAGCCATAAATCTGCCTTAGCCGCGTTTGATAATGACACAAGCTACCCTTAGCAAAAAAAACCGGAAGACAATAAATACTTATTTATCTTTTTCGGATGATTGATTCTTTAATTCTTTAGCCAGGTCAGCTGGCACTTCTACTTCACTTGCAAGAGGCACGTCATCTTCGTCTGCTTGTGTATTTACTACGGGTTCTTCAGCAACCTCTGTGGTTGCTTTATTTACCTCTTCTGACGTTGCTTGCTCATACATTTCAGTCACTTCAACTTCCGCCGTAGGTTGGGCTACTAACAACGCTGTTTCTTCCAAATCTATTTGCACTGCTTTCGCTTCTTCTGAACATAGCTCACCGGCACCCGATGCAATATGACGATACACATCACGGTACTGCTCAGTTAAGCCTTTGAATAAAACCGCTGTATTAACGAAGTGATCATCTACCTTTTTACGGTATTGCTGATGCTCAGCCTCGAGCTCTTTAATTCTTGAAGCGTTCCCGTTTTTGTCTAACTTACTCAACACGTAAAACAAAACAAAACCAATGATTATCCCTACAATGAAACCCAACATCATGTCTATCCCCATTTAAGCTAAGCCCTCCACAGGCGCACCAATTTTACTCAACACAGAACCGACAACCTCTGACACCATAACCAACACGATCATTACCGTAATAATTTCACTTCTAAATCTGTCTGACATACCCTTTAAAACGTAGTACCAAACGCCATATTGCCAAACGACAACGGCCCAAATCGGTAATGAATACACAATCGCCATCATCACATCGCCGATAACCTTCGTCTCCCTTACCATCGTAGACATTGGGAATTTAACCAATTCTGCAAGAAAAGACGTCAAGATAAGCACAAGGAAGGTCGAAGCAAAATGCTCGCCTTTTCCTAATGATTTTATCCACATGAACAACAATGCACCAATGGTGACTATTTTTAGAAAACTCGCCACCATCATTCTAATCAGTTCATTACCTGGCGAAAAACTGAG
>DUCA01000167.1 GCA_012960055.1 Cycloclasticus sp. | reverse complement strand
CCCAACACAGAGTCTTACTTTAAGGCCATTTCAGTGTGGTGCGCGAAAGATAGAAAGCAAGCGCTGACAGATGCGAAGTTGAATAATAAAGTTGTTAATAAGACTTGTGACAACCCAATCGATGCGCATATGAAAATAGCTCAGGCATTTGGTGTAACAGGAACGCCTGCGATCATTGCTGATGACGGTACGATGGTACCGGGCTTTGTTCCAGCAAAAGCGTTAGCTGAACACCTAGGTTGGTAAGCTAGTTAACGATGGTCTTTAGTTGATATAAAGCCTCTAACGCTTCTTTGGGGCTTAGTTCATCAGGCGATAGTTGCTCTATAAAACTCAGCGCTTCATCACTCAGAGGCGGATTAAAGATATCGAATTGGTCGTACTGCTTACTTGTGCCGCTCAGTGAGTTTTGGCTCTTTTCTAGCATCACTAATTTCTTTCGGGCATTTCTAATAACGGTTTTCGGGACGCCGGCTAATGCGGCGACTTGTAAGCCGTAACTTTGATTTGCGGCGCCATCTTTAACCGTGTGTAAAAACACAATATGCTCGCCGTGCTCTATGGCATCGAGGTGAACATTTGCGGCTACGGGTGCTTGTTCTGGTAGTGCGGTCATTTCAAAATAATGCGTGGCGAATAGAGTGAATGGTTGCGTTTTGGTCGCCAAATAATCGGCGGATGCCCAGGCTAAAGATAGCCCGTCAAAGGTGCTGGTTCCGCGGCCAATTTCATCCATAAGCACCAAACTTTCATTGCTGGCATTATGTAAGATATTTGCTGTCTCAGACATTTCAACCATGAAGGTCGAGCGCCCACTGGCTAGGTCGTCGGATGCGCCAATGCGGGTAAATATTTGATCAATCGGCCCGAGCGCTGCCTCGCTTGCGGGTACGTAGCAGCCAATATAAGCCATCAGCGTAATCAAGGCGATCTGGCGCATGTAGGTTGACTTGCCTCCCATATTCGGCCCTGTGATAATCAGCATGCGACGATCAGAATGCAGGTCAATGTCATTGGCTATAAACGGCTCTTCAATTACATTTTCGACAATCGGGTGGCGGCCTTGTTGAATGGAAATCTTCGGGCTATCAACTAATTTAGCCGGGTTGAAATTGAGTGTCAAAGCGCGTTCGGCGAAGTTTGCTAGAAGGTCTATTTCAGCTAGTGCTTCGGCGCAACGTTGCAACTCTTTAATTTTTGGCGAAAAGCTCAGTAGCAATTCGGCATATAGCTGTTTTTCGTATGCCAGCGCCTGCTCTTTGGCGTGTAAAATTTTATCCTCAAACTCTTTCAGTTCGGGGGTGATGTAGCGCTCTACATTTTTTAACGTTTGTTTACGTATAAAGTACTCAGGAACCTTGTCAGATTGTGATCTTGGTACTTCAACGTAATAACCATGAACACGGTTGTAGTTCAGCCTAAGCGTGCTGATTTGGCTGTTATCGCGCTCCTTTTGTTCGATGTTTAATAGAAATTGATCGGCGTTAGCGCTGAGATTTTTAAGTTCATCGAGCTTCTCATTGTAACCCTCTGCAAGCACACCGCCATCACGAATGAGTACTGGCGGGTTGTCGATGATAGCCATGTCGAGCAATTTAACAATTTCTTGCTGGTCACCTGTTTGTGATTGCAACTCACTAAGCCTAGGTGCGTCCAATTTAAGCAAAACGTTTTGAATTTCAGGTAATGCTTTTAGTGTTTGCCGTAAAACAACGAGGTCTCTTGGTCTAGCAGTCAGCAGGGCAATGCGGCTGGTGACCCGTTCAATATCGCCGGTTAAATTTAACGACGTTTGTATATCATTTAAATGGTCTGCTTGTTGCAGTTGTTCAATGGCCAAATAGCGGTGCTTGATGGTTTGCTGATTACGTAGCGGCAAATGAATCCAGCGCCGCAATAATCGGGTGCCCATGGTGGTTTTACAATGGTTCAGCAAGCCGAGTAGGGTGAATTTCATATTACCCGAAGGGTGATAATCCAGTTCTAGGTGTTGCCGAGTTGAAGCATCTAATGTGATGAAATCACTTTGTTGGACTACTTGAATAGTTTGTAAATGCGGCAGCGAGGATTGGTGCGTATCCTTCAAATATTGCAGTAGGGCGCCAGCCGCTATGATGGCTAAAAGCATGTCTTGGCAACCAAAGCCCATGAGGTCTTTTGTGCCAAATTGTTTATTTAATAACCGTTGAGCAGTTTGAAGATCAAAGTGCCAACTCGCCAATGGGCTAGTAATTACTGCTAGGCTGGTAGATCGAGATAAGCGGTTGTCTTCACTGATAAGCGTTTCAGCGGGTTGAATACGTGCCAACTCGGTTCGCAGTGCCGTTTCGTTTTCAACCTCTTGTAATAAAAAACGCCCGCTGGCCAAATCAACCGTGGCGAGTCCAAAGCGGTCTCGTTGCTCGAATATCGCACACAGCAAGCTGTCTTTGTGCGAATCCAATAACGACTCTTCAGTCAGTGTGCCGGGGGTAACAACGCGTACAACTTTTCGCT
>DUCA01000166.1 GCA_012960055.1 Cycloclasticus sp. | reverse complement strand
GAAGCTCGACTACAACCTAGTACCAAGCGTCATCTTCTCCCACCCCGCCATTGGCACCGTTGGCATCACAGAACAACAAGCCAACGAACAATACCCAGGCGATGTAAAAACCTACACATCCACCTTCAACCCAATGACACAAGCACTATCGGAAACTAAACAATCGACCACCATGAAACTGGTGACCGTGGGTAAAGAAGAAAAAGTAGTGGGTTGCCACCTGTTTGGACAAGATTCAGATGAAATTCTTCAAGGCTTTGCCGTGGCTATTAAAATGGGTGCAACTAAAAGAGATTTTGATGATACGGTAGCGATTCACCCAACGAATGCGGAAGAATTGGTGACGATGACGTAAAGGCTAAATCAACAAGACTTAGCTCTCTACAAACTATCAAACGGGCTTTTAACACCTTGCCCACCTCGGCGTAACACATGCGTATAAATCATCGTTGTTTGTAAATCAGCATAACCAAGCAAGGCCTGAATCGTTCGTCTATCCATACCCGTTTGTAACAAATGTGTCGCCAAAGAATATTGAAATTTATGGGCACTCACCCTTTTCACAATACCGCATTGATATACCGAGCTCTTAATGGCCTTATTAATCACTGATGTATCAACATGGTGACACCGTTTAATACCTGAACGCGGGGCTAACGCAACATTTCTGCTCGAAAAAACATACTGCCAACCAAACGCCTTATAAAAATAGCTAAGAAGCTTGTCAGTCACAAAACTCTATGACGCTCCGAGAATTAGTGTATGAGATGTTTGTTCAACTAAATAAAGGTAAAACAAGTCTCCCGTATGTATGGTGGGTACGGCCAAAATCATCAAGAACACGAGCAATACACCAAGACGCTAACGGTATTACTTTCGTTAAACTCGGTAATAAATGGCAGATGGCATTTCCTATTCAAGCGGTGGGCTCTTTAGCGGGCTCACAAGGTAGTATGGATTACGAAGATCTTCCTAGAAACTCATACTTTGTATCATGGGAAAACGAGGGAATTACTCGTCAACACATTACCTAAATCAGCTAAATTTTGCTCTAAACTAATCAGGGACCGACCACGGTTTCCATCCTGTCATACCCTCTTGTACTAACATTCACCAACAATCGAGTAGACGGCGCCACGTTTTTATCAACAGCTAAATTCTAACGAATTTAGCCTCAAAGTTTCCCTGTGGCTCCGCTAACATCGACGCCCAGCTTTTTATTTTATGGAACCTTATAAACCGGCTTACCCAATTACAATCCGATGTTTCTGTTGCATACGTATACCCTTATCAACGAAGTACATCTTTCATCCTTCCAATAAGGTTTATTTTTGCTTATAACTAGACATAGGCATGGACTCCTAAGTTTGACTTTTATTTAATGTAATACCTAAAATATAGGGTTATTTTTAATATGTATGATGATTTCAACAGAAAAGGAAATAATATATCTGGCCACAATTCATGGCGCACAGCATATAATCAACAACCTATTGAATGAGCTCAAGGTTGTTGCGTTCGAAATCGAAAACAACCCTAAATTTAACAAAGAAGCATTATCAATGTTTTGTAATGTTCTTGCGGAAGCAAATACGCTAATAGAATATCTTTCAAATGTTGATAACGTTGACGATAAAATTAAATCATGACTACTGTCAAAACCCCAGCCAACTTTACAGAACTTGATCTTATTCCACCCTTGTTGGCTCGATTAACTGAGCTGAAATATCAGAAACCAACGCCTATTCAAGCACAAGCCATCCCAATTGCATTAACGGGACGTGACTTAATTGCAGGAGCCAATACTGGCTCGGGTAAAACAGCCGCCTTTGCACTGCCCATACTGCAACACATACACGCTGAAAAACCATTGCGTGCCAAAAGCAGTAACGGTAACTATGTTACAGGACTGATTTTGGTGCCTACCCGTGAACTAGCCCAGCAAATTGCTGACGGCATTAAATCTTATGCGGTGCATTTTAACGGCGAGATTAAAACGGTTGCTATTTTTGGTGGTGTATCAGTGAATACTCAAATGCTCGCCTTACGCGGTGGTACTGATATTTTGGTTGCAACGCCTGGTCGATTACTCGATTTGATTTCAAGTAACGCCATTAAGCTCGATAAGGTTAAAACCTTAGTGCTTGATGAAGCCGACCGGATGCTAAACCTAGGCTTTACTGATGAGCTATCTACGCTGCTTGAATTATTACCAAAGAAAAAGCAAAGTTTATTATTTTCAGCGACATTTCCTGAACAAGTAAAGGCTTTAACCCAAGAACTGCTCAACGACCCGGTTGAAATACAATTGCAAAGTGCTGATGCAAGCACCGTAGTCCAGCGCGTTTTTACCGTTAACAAGGGGAGGAAAACGGCCTTATTAGCGCATTTGATCAAGCAACATCAATGGCGACAAGCGCTTATTTTCGTCAATGCTAAAAAAAGCTGCAATCACTTAGCTGAAAAACTATCTAAACGAGGCATTACCGCAGAAGTGTTTCATGG
>DUCA01000165.1:14382-14932 GCA_012960055.1 Cycloclasticus sp. | reverse complement strand
ACGGCTGGTGTTTCCCTTGGAGCCTTGCAGCGTCAGCAGGCACGAATGTGTGCTTACGCTCGGTGTTACCTAAAACAGTTTATAAGTTAATTAAATCTGAGAAGGTTGATCATTTTTGCGGTGCCCCGACTGTGTTGACAATGTTAATCAATACACCCGAGAAACATAAAGAGGGTATTAATCATAAAGTAAAAGTGATGACAGCCGGTGCCGCACCGCCAGCTGCAGTTATACAGAGCATGGAAGACATGGGGTTTGATATCACGCATGTGTACGGCCTGACGGAAACATATGGCCCTTGTACCGTATGTGCGTGGCATGATGAATGGGACGAGTTGCCGGCTGATGAGCAGGCGACGATAAGAGCAAGGCAAGGTGTCCGCAGTGCGATGTTGGAAGACCTGATGGTGGCGGACCCCGATACACTTGAGCCAATGCCAAAAGATGGTGTAAGCATGGGAGAGATTTTCATGCGCGGTAATAATGTGATGAAAGGCTATTTGAAAAACCCAGGAACCACTGAAGAGTCGTTTAAAGGGGGCTGGTTTCA
>DUCA01000165.1:9180-14256 GCA_012960055.1 Cycloclasticus sp. | reverse complement strand
GCACTGTGCCATTATGGAAGCGGCGGTTGTTGCAAAGCAAGATGAGGTGTGGGGTGAAAAACCCTGCGCATTCGTTACCTTGAAAGAAGGGCAAGAGGCGACAGAAAAAGAAATCATCGCCTTTTGTCGCGATAATTTAGCGCATTACAAAGCGCCTAAGTTCGTTGTGTTTGGTGATTTACCTAAAACATCAACGGGTAAAGTTCAAAAATTCGTGCTCAGAGATAAAGCTAACGCCTTATAGCTCGGCAATTAGGTCTGCGCTAATCTCTGATATGTTGGCGCAGCCGGCTAAGGCCATCGCGAGTTTTAATTCGGACTGAAGAATATTTAAGATGTTTTCAACGCCGTGCTGCCCTGAGTGACTTAGCCCCCAAATAACGGGGCGGCCAATACCAACGCATTGAGCGCCAAGCGCCAGAGCTTTAAGAATATCGCTGCCTCTGCGGATACCGCCGTCTAGGATGATGGGGATTTGCTTGTTGACTGCTTTGCTGATGGCCGGTAAGGCATTGATGCTGGCAATGGAGCCGTCTAATTGACGCCCGCCGTGATTAGAGACAATGATGCCATCGACACCGTGTTCGATAGCCAGCTGTGCATCTTTTGGGTGCAAGATACCTTTTAAATAGATAGGCAAGTCGGCGTGTTGTTTAAGCCAGCTAATGTCTCGCCAAGTAAGGCTTTTATTAATCAGCTCTTCAAAATAGTGAGCAAGCCCTGAGTGACCAACTTTATCCGGTAATTTACTGTGGCCTAGGGCATGTAAATTACTCATGTGTAAATGTTCGGGCAGTTGGAACTGGTTGCGTACGTCACGTTCACGTTGCCCAAGGAAAGGTGCGTCGACGGTTATAACGATGGCTTTACAACCCGCATTCTTTGCGCGTTCGATAAGGGTCAATGTTGCCTCCTTATCTTTATAAACATACAGCTGAAACCAAGTAGACGAATCGTTTGAAGCCGTTACGTCTTCTATCGGTGTGTTCGCCATGGTGCTACAAATCATTATATTGTTGGCTGCGCTTGCTGCACGGGCGACAGCCAATTCACCCTCGGGGTGCGCCATCCCAAGAAGTGCGGTGGGTGAGATGATGAGCGGTGAGCTGATGGTTTTGCCGCCGAGATTCGTGGTGGTTATAACGTTGCTCACATCATTTAAAACGCGGGGTAAAAACTTGATACGTTGAAATGCCGTCATATTATCCGCAAGCGTATATTCGTCCATTGATCCACTGCGGTAATAATCATTTGCCGAGGGTGGTAGCGTGTTTTGGCTCGCTTTTTCATAATCATACAAATTGAGCATGTGTTCAGGTATATTCATATGGGATTAAACAATTAATTTATGGCAAATATTCGATGGGTGAGATAATACCATTTAAGAAAAAAACAGCCTCGGAAAAGCATAAAGGAAATACCTTATGCCGGCAAGGGCATCATAAGTGGCAGGTAGAAAACGAACGCCAATTTGATGTAAAAGGGGGTAGATTGGTAACCGCTTACCGTTGTAAGCGCTGTAAAAAGCTAAAAAACAGACTACTATAGTCAGTGTACTCGGGGATGGTGTTGACCTACATAGGGATGGGTCAGAATCACCAAGCGAGGATTAAATTAGGGAAGATAATAATGAGAATTTACAAAAAATTAACAGCAATTTTCGCAGCAGCAATTTTGGCAACAGGTTGTGCATCTGTTGAAACAGAAAGTTGGCAGAACTGTGCCATCGCCGGTGCTTTATTAGGAGGAGCTGCAGGCGCTTTTGTTGAAGGAGCAACTGAAGTCGGTGTTGGAGCCGTAGCGGGCGGCATTATTGGCAGTGCGATTTGTGCTGAAACTGCCTTAGATAAGGCGGGTGTTGAACCTGATACAGATGGCGATGGTGTAGCTGATTATAAAGACCAATGCCCTGATTCTGCACCAGGAGCCGTAGTCAACCAATGGGGTTGTGCGAAGGCTCTTGTATTGGGTGGTGTCCATTTCCATACAGCGTCAGCTGAGCTAACGGATTCTGCAAAAAAGATTTTGCTTCCAATTGCAGTAGCGCATCATAAAGACCACGCTGGCGTCAGCTTGGTTATTAGTGGGCATACAGATTCAGTTGGTTCGGATGCGTTTAACCAAGGATTGTCTGAAAGACGTGCTGCATCGGTTCGTGCTTTTATGATCAGGCATGGCTGTGATGGGAATAAGCTCTCAACAAAAGGTTATGGCGAAAGCAAACCAGTCGCTGATAATAGTACATCAGAGGGACGTGCTAAGAATCGACGCGTGGTGTTAAGCGTCAAATAGCTTGACGCTAGAAAGGCTAGGAAACGGGGCTTATGCCCCGTTTTTTTTGCAAGCAGCAATGGAAGAATATCAGCTAGAAGCGACTTTCGATGGAGTATTCAGTGAGTCAAAGCCATTGAGGTAAATTGAGTGCTACTGTCTGCTGACTTTCCATTTCTGAGCGGTGCCATTAGAGGCTTCACTAAAGAAATATTGACCATTGGCAGAGAAAGATAAAGCGATAATTGCCGCCGCCGTATTGCTCCAAAGAGCACCCTTGGGCTGTAGCCAGGTGTTTAATAAGTCGCCGCTCTTTACGTCCCATAAATCAATGCGTTGGTTTGGCCTTCCGGTTAATATTGTGTTGCCGTCAGGAGAAAATGCGCTGGCCGAAATAGTCATGTACCTCATTGGAAGTTGGCTAAGCATTTTGCCTGATTGGGTGTCCCATAGTTTTGCTTTCCCCAAGGATGCATTGCTTAATGCATAACGGCCGTCACCTGATAGCGCAACATTGTAAATTTTAAAATTTTGTCGCCACTGTTGCTGTCGCTCTCCGGTTTCTAAATCCCATAGATTGGCATATTGATCGTTGCCACCGGTGATGGCGTATTGATTATTATTTGAAAGTGCAACGGTGTTGACCACGCCATCGTGATGAAAGGTGTGAATAACCCTTCCATGATATAAGTCGAAGTAATACGCTTTATTTGACTCCATGCCAATCACGGCACGTCGGCCATTTTCCGAGATAGCAACGTCTGTAATGGTCGGAAAGTCCCAATAACCAATAATCTTGCCGCTTTTTGTTTCCCATAAGGCGAGCGAGTTACTTTCGGCGGTAATGGCGAATTTATTATTGGAGGAGATGGCGGATGCGATAATGCCTGCATTCTGCTCGGTGTGTTGCCATTCGTGGAGGTGGTTATCGTTAGCTACGTCAATTAGGTGGGCGGGTGCTCCTGATGCTGCGACGAGGGCCAGCGTACCATCTTTAGAGAAGCTGGCAGAAAACAAGCCCGCTTCGTCATGAGTCCATACTTTCTCTGAATGGCTTTCGTACTGGCAAGCAGCTAGTAAGGCGACCAAAAACAGTAAAAAGATGATTTTTAGGCCGCAGTTCATTAGGTAAGCGTAGCTGAATTATTTTAAAAGGTGTCTCAGTTTTGATTTTAGTTGCTTTAGTAGGCCAGGCGGTTTGTCACCTTGGCTAGTCTCGGTGGCGGGCTCTATGTCGTTGCCGTGTATGAATGCGGTTAATAGCGTATTAAAAGCCTTGGGGTGTTCGAGTTGTGGTGCATGACCGATGTGTCGGAACGTGTGAAATCTGCAATTCTTAATGCCTTGTTGCATGTTTTTAAGTGCTTGCAGGGGAATCACGGTATCGAGTTCGCCCCACATAATCAACACGGGGAAATTGAAGTGTTGCAGTAATTGAGTGCCAGACCATGTTTTTAGGGTGGATAGAAAACCAGCAAAAGCGTTAGCGTCCATCTTTAGCGCGTCGTCGACGGCTTGGTGTAATAGAACATTTTTTTTGTCTAGAGCGGGCATCGATTTTCTAAACGCGGCCGACATCAGCTTTCTTTTGATGCCGATGCTACCCATGAGTTTAAATAGATTCTTGGGGGCAAAGAATGAGTCGGATAAGCAAACATTGGCTAATGATTTCAAACCTTCGGCAGGGACAGGTGAAACCAACGTTAAGGAAATAATCCTATTGTTTGCGATAGCGGCTAGTTCTTGAGCCACCGCGCCCCCCAAGGAATGTCCGACTAAATGAAACTGAGTTAATTGTAATTGCTCGGCAAAATCGAGAACGTCTTGACAGAGTGTTTGTATATCATAACCGCTGTCGGTCACCTCGCTGTCGCCGCAGCCTCTAAAGTCGGGAGCGTAACCACAATAGCCTGCGGGTAAATTTTGTAGGTAAGGTTGCCAATAGTGCCAACTGCCAAAATTCCCGTGTAAAAATATAATGGGCGTGTCGCCCTTTGTTTGATGCTCGTAATGAAGATTGACAGATGCAAGTTGTATAAAAGGCATAGGCGTTAGTGAACCCCATTGAGTTTGTTATGTAACGAGACGACAGAGCCGATAATGATAAGTGTGGGTGGCTTTGGTTTAAGCTCATCGACTTTATCAGCGATGCCTGCCAAATCTGAAATAATGACGCGGTGATCTGCGGTCGTGCCTCTTTCAATCAGTGCAACGGGTGTGTCACTCGCTAACTTGCGCTCGATAAGTTTTTCGCAGATTTTTGGTAAACCAATCAAGCCCATATAAATAACAATCGTTTGGTTTGGCTTGGCGAGCTGATCCCAGTCAAGGTTCACCGTGTTGTCTTTTAAATGTCCCGTTACAAACAGACACGATTGCGCGTGATCGCGGTGAGTGAGCGGAATACCCGAATAGCTCGCGCAACCAGAAGCGGCGGTAATGCCCGGTACGACTTCAAAGGTAATTTTTTCATCAACCAGCGTCTCAACTTCCTCGCCACCGCGTCCAAACAAAAAAGGATCACCGCCTTTCAGCCTGACGACGCGCTTTCCAGCTTTAGCTAGCCTGATTAACAAGGTGTTAATGTCTTGTTGAGGAACACAGTGGTCGCTTCTTTTTTTGCCAACGTACATGCGTTCTGCGTCACGACGAGCGAGATTTAATACGCCCTGCGAGACCAGACGGTCATAAACAATGATGTCGGCCTGTTGTAGGATTCTTAGCGCTTTAAGGGTTAATAACTCGGGATCTCCAGGGCCAGCGCCAACGAGGTAAACCTTTCCTTCTACTGGCTGGTCTTGGCCT
>DUCA01000165.1:0-8923 GCA_012960055.1 Cycloclasticus sp. | reverse complement strand
TGCACGGTCCACAATGGCAGGAAAGATAAAGCTGCATAGCGCCGGCTGGTCGACGACGTTAACGGGGATATTGTTCGCATGGGCTTCGGCTGAAACCTTCGCATTAATTGCTTGGTTATCGGTTGCGCAGACAATTAAACTGAACGTTTGCGTGTCGTTGGCTTGAAATAGCCGCTTGATATGTTGCAATTTGTCGTTATTAGCAAGCTGCGTAAGTTGCTCTGATAACGTTGGTGCAATAACGGTGACACACGCCCGTGCATCCATGAGCAAGCGAACTTTACGAGTAGCCACAGCGCCGCCGCCAATGACGAGACATTTTTTGTCGTCCAGTTTGTGAAAAAGAGGTAGAAAGTCCATAGTTTATTTGAGTTCGGAATGCCTAAAGCAGGGGGTTAGATGATCATTAACCAGACCAGTAGCCTGCATTAACGCGTAACAGATTGTTGGACCAACGAAACTAAAGCCTCTTTTCTTTAAATCACGGCTGAGGCGAATAGATAGTTCGGTTTCGTTGGGCACTTGTTCGGCAGTTTGCCAATGGTTAACAATGGGCTCGTAGTTGACGAAAGCCCAAAGGTAATCTGAAAAGCGACCAAATTCCTTCTGAACTTGAAGGAAGGCCTTTGCGTTTTTTACGCTGGCATTGATTTTTAATTTATTGCGGATTAATTTTGCGTTCGACAATAACGCATCAATTTTTTGTTGGTTGTAGTGGGCGACAAGAGCAGGGTCAAAATTATCATACAGCTGGCGGTAATCTTCTCGGCGTTGCAACACGATAGACCAACTTAATCCGGCTTGTACGCCCTCTAATATAAGAAATTCGAATAATTTGTGCTCATCTTTTAGCGGTACACCCCATTCGGTGTCGTGGTACATAATATCCAGTGGTCTTTTCGCCCAAGAACAACGATTCAGCTTATCCATCAGTTAGCGTAGGCTGATGATGGGCCATGAATGATCGCTTGCGTGCTGCTTCAGTTCAGAATCGGGGTCAACGGCAACGGGGAATGTGACCTTTTCCAATAACGGTATATCGTTATGCGAGTCGCTATAAAAGGTGCTGTTTTCTAGCGGGGCTTGATTGTTTTTTAACCAAGCATTTAAACGCGAGACTTTGCCTTGTTGGTAACAGGGTTCGTC
The DNA here is from genome assembly GCA_012960055.1 of Cycloclasticus sp. Lineage (GTDB taxonomy): Bacteria > Pseudomonadota > Gammaproteobacteria > Methylococcales > Cycloclasticaceae > Cycloclasticus. The sequence goes on along the minus strand of DUCA01000165.1, from coordinate 7,777 downwards.
TATATATCGACCGGTATAGCGTCCGTCTATGAACTCAGGTTCTGTCGCCAGCATGGTGTTGATGCCGAACAAATCAACGATGGGTTCGGTAACAAAACGATTGGTCGCGGTAATGACCATTAAGGTGTCGCCTAGGGCACGGTGTTTTTCAACTAATTCCTGTGCGGCGGGTAACACCAAGGGGCGAATTTTTTCTTCAATAAATTGCTGACGCCATTGGTGCAGTTTCTCAACGGGGTGCTCGGCTAAGAACGATAGCGCAAAAACAAGGTACTCATTAATGTCTAACTTACCTTGGCAATAGTCGGCATAAAACTGGCTGTTTGCCCTAGCGTAGTCGTCGCTATCCACTAAGTTTTGTTCGACAAGAAACGCTCCCCAAAGGTGGTCGCTATCATCGCTGATAAGGGTGTTATCTAGGTCGAAAATGGCTAAACTCATGTTTTGTGTGCTGCAGTATAAAACGCTCAGTCTGACATAAATTTCGTCAATTCCCAATCATTTTGTTTACGAAGAGCACAGGCTATAAAAACGTGTCTATAATGATGATTGATTAGTTAATATAACAAATGAACCATGATTGATGATAATGGCTACCGACGTAATGTCGGCATTATTTTATGTAACCAGCAAAACAAATTATTTTGGGCAAGACGGGTAAAGCAAAGTGGCTGGCAATTTCCTCAAGGAGGCATCGATGAAGGCGAAACGTATGAGCAAGCAATGTATCGTGAGCTTCATGAAGAAATTGGTTTAAAACCCGAACACGTTGAAATCATTTGTCAAACGCGTGAATGGGTTTATTACGACTTGCCGCAGCGCTTTATTCGTTCGGGTAATTTCCCTATGTGTAAAGGGCAGAAACAAATATGGTTTATGCTGAGGTTGGTCGGTGAGGAAGGTAATATTTCGTTCAACGCAACGGATACGCCAGAGTTTGATCGTTGGCGCTGGGTCGAATATTGGGAGCCCGCTTTTGACGTGGTGTACTTTAAACGCAATGTGTATTTAAGTGCATTGACCGAGATGTGGTCCAGCCTGTTTCCGGGCACTACGCCCACTATTTATAGCAAATAGTTAATAGCCGGCTGAATGTTGCTCTAAGTTGTCGGGTATTTTATCCAATCTAATGACCTCTGTCCGTATCTGGCCATTGGCCTTCAGGCGTAACCAGCGATAACCTGGCGCAATATTATCAATCGCGAACTCTTTACAAAGCGGTTTAAACTGAAAACAAGTAGACGGTACCGCGTAAATAGGTTTGCCGGCTATGTCGCTCTCGAATGTTTGGTGCACGTGCCCATGAATAACGCCGCGGACGTTGGGCGATTCGCCAATTAGCTTAATCAACGAATCAGGGTTTATGACGGCCATGCTGTCTAGCCATTCGCTACCGACTGGTTTTAATTGATGGTGTAAACAAATCAGCACGTGTTTATCTGGATGCCGATCAATTTCTAGTTGCAGTTTTGCTACTGCCTTTTCGTCAAGCGTACCGCCTTCTTCGTTCGGTGTTTCAGAGTTGAGAAAGGCGAATAGCCAATTGTTATGCTGTAGAAAGGGCTGGTACGACACGGACTGCTGACTAAAAATATGCGTTAATGTGTCGGGTATGTCGTGATTTCCGGGTAGCACGTAGCACGGAATATTTAGCGCGGTTAGGTGCTTGGTCAGTCGTGTATAAGACCTTTCAGACGCATCTTGGCTTAGGTCGCCGGTTAGAAAAATGAGATCGGGTGGCCAGCTTTCTTCTTGAGCTAATTGCAAAATGGATAAGAAACTTTGCTCTGTATTGACACCCACTAATTGTTGATCAGTTGTGGCAAATAGATGCGTATCAGATATTTGTAATACCTTGATATCTGAAGCGTCACCTTTTTCTGGTAAGAAAACGTTCATAAATTAGTCGAAATTATCCCGAGGCCCTTATCTTGTTGGCTTAAGTATAGGCGGTGATTTAAAAAATGTTGTGACAAACCCCGTGGTTTCATTGGGTTAGTTTTTTGATGAGTACGCTTGAGCGACGAGTTTTGTTGTAGTTATCCCGTTTTGTCTTTGGCAAATCGGTAATCGCCGCCGGTTTGAAGCCCTTTTCAGTAAACCAGTGGCTGCTTTGCGTGGTGAGTACGAACAACCGAGTTAAGCCTTTGGATCGTGCCTCTTTTTCAATCATAGCCAATAGGTAATCGCCGCGTTCGCCCGTGCGGTAATTGGGGTGTACTGCAACGCAGGCGAGTTCGCCAATGGCATCGAGTGGGTACTCGTAAAGCGCCGCACATGTTGTTATTAAGCCGTCTTGCTCAATGACGTGAAACTTATCAATGTCCATTTCGATGGTTTCAGCCGGGCGATACGTCAGCAAGCCATGCGCTTCAAGCGGGCGAATGAGATCGATGATGCCATGAATGTCATCAATGTTGGCCGCTCGAGCATCCTCAAACGGCTGTATGCTGATCAAGGTGCCGGCACCTTGTCGTGTGAATAGTTCTAACTGCAGGCCACCATTAATTTTTCGGTCAACCAAGTGAATACGTTCTACGCCTAGTTTACTGGCGCGTATGGCTTCTTGCAGGTGCAGATATGCGTCATCTTGCTGATTACTTTTGGCATCAAGTAGCGTTTGTGCTTGCTCGGTGGTTAGTTGTCGAATCAACGAATTTTCGCTGCTTAATAGCTCGTCACATTCGGTCATCAGAATTAACTTGTCGGCCTTAATAGCGGTGGCGATGGCGGTCGCAATTTCTTCGCTACGCAGGTTAAACACATCGCCGGTGGGTGAGTAGCCAATGGGGGAGACCAGAACGATATGCCCTGAATCTAAATTATTGCAGATGGCGTCACAATCTACGCGACGAACCTCCCCCGTAAATTGGTAGTCAACGCCGTTAATAACCCCCAGCGGTTTGGCGGTAATAAAGTTTCCAGATGCGACGCGTATACTTGAGTCTGCCATCGGAGTGTTGGCTAAACTAGTTGATAGCATGGCTTCAATATTGGTGCGAACCGTGCCTGTTGCTTGTTTTGCCATTTCAAGCGTTTCTTTGTCGGTGACACGTAGGTGCTGAAAGACTTGGCTGATGCGTTTTTCAGCCGCAATCTTCTTTTCTAACTGTGGGCGTATGCCGTGTACAAGGATTAAGCGAATGCCCAAGCTGTTTAATAAGGCGAAGTCCTCAATTAGGGTTGAAAAACTAGCATCATCAACGGCGTCGCCACTGAAATTGATAACAAAGGTTTTGGCGCGGTGTGCATGGATATAGGGCGCAGTGTTTCGGAACCAGTTGACGAATTGATGCGGGTGAACGGTCTGGGCAGGGCGGTTAGCATTTTGTTTTTCAGCAACAAGCGTGATGTTTAACCGTTGCGCTGCCGCGTGAATTTTTTTTAAAGCAGGCGATGGCACCAGACCGCCAGTGCCGCCTTTATGCTTGGGATACGTCCAGCGATAAATGGTTGCAGGGTCTTTGTTGATGGCGTGGGCCAGTGATTTGACTCCGCCGAACTGTTGAATGATGTGTGCTGCATCGTTTGACATTCAGAGATCTTAAGCTGAATTTGCAAAAAACGCAAAGAACAGGGGCTTTATTCGTAATTACGTTGTGTATTTGTTAATTTATGCAAATATTTTGAATGAGATTTTGCAAGAAGTTGCAGTACGGCGTGATTTGATTGCCTGGAATGTATTCATTAGGCTGATGTGCTTGGTCAATGTTGCCGGGGCCAATCACAATGGTATCGATACCCAAGCTGCTTAAATAGGGTGCTTCGGTGCCAAAGGCGACAGACTCGGCTGCTTTGCCGGTAATCGACTCAATCATTCGGGTCAGTTTGGCATCGGCCGGTGTTTCAAATGGCGGGACGCCGCAAAAGATGGGTTTGTAGGCCAATTTTAATTTACTGTCTTCAGGCAGTACGTTGGCGAGCCGTTTTTGTAAGTCGGCGCGTATGGCGTTGATGTCCATGCCGGGCAGGGGGCGGATATCAATTTGCGTTTCGCAATGCGAGCAGATACGGTTTGGGTTGTCGCCGCCATGGATAGAGCCGATGTTCATGGTGGGTGATGAGACGTCAAACACGGGGTTGTTGTGCTTGGCTTGTAATTCGTCACGCCAGTGTAGGAGTTCATTAATCACTTGGTGCATGCCTTCGGTAGCGCTGGCGCCTAAGTTGGGGTTGCTAGAGTGGCCGGCGTGTCCAGTAACGATTAATGATTCCATCATCACGCCTTTGTGCATGCGAATTGGCGTTAGGCTGGTTGGCTCGCCAATTACAGCATATTTGGCGTGCTGCAGTTGTTCTTTTAATAAGGCCTGTGCGCCGCTCATGGCGCTTTCTTCATCGGCGGTTGCCAAAATGGTCAGCGGGCGTTTGTAGTCGGATGCATTAAATCTTGTCGCGGTTTCAATCGCCAGCGCAAAAAACGATTTCATGTCCGTGCTGCCTAAGCCGTAAAAATTATTTTCCTTTTCAGTGAGCGTAAAAGGGTCTTGTGACCAATGACTATCGTCGTATGGGACCGTGTCTGTATGCCCCGAAAGAACCAGCCCGTCAGCGCCTTTATAAGCCGGGCCAATGGTTGCAATTAAGTTGGCTTTTCCCGTCTGGCCCACAAGCGGTTGCAGGGTGACCTTGAAGCCGAGGTTTTCTAACCAATCTGCCAGCAGGTGAATAACAGGCAGATTACTTTGGTCATGTCGGTTGTTTGTGCTGCTGACAGATGGCGTGCCGATTAAGGCACGCATCATGTCGAGCGTATTAAGGGGCTTAATCAATGTTGAAGGCCCATGTGCCTAATCGGTGACGGCGCCTTCAGATGCAGAACTCACCAGTTTTGCATATTTTGACAGTACGCCGCGTGTGTAACGTGGTTCTGGGCGTGTCCAATGAGTAAGGCGTTGTTCGATTACCTTGTCGTCTAAGTGAAGGCGTAATTCATTTTTAACGCTATCGATGGTGATGGTGTCGCCGTCTTCAACAATGGCGATAGCGCCGCCTTGAAAGGCTTCAGGAGTAATATGGCCAACCACAAAACCGTGGGTGCCGCCAGAGAAACGCCCGTCGGTAATAAACGCCACTTTGTCGCCTAAACCACGGCCCATAATCGCTGACGTAGGCGCTAACATTTCTCGCATACCGGGACCGCCTTTCGGGCCTTCGTAGCGAATAACGAGTACGTCACCTTCTTTTATTGAGCCATCAATGATGCTGGCCATGGATTCTTCTTCAGAATTAAACACACGTGCCGTTCCGGTAAAGCCTAGACCTTCTTTGCCGGTGATTTTTGCGACCGCGCCACCGCTGGCGAGGTTACCGTGTAGTACGACAAGGTGGCTGTCTTTTTTGATGGCGTTGTCCAAAGAGCGAATAACGTCTTGGTTGCTTGGGTAGGGTGCAACGTTAGCCAAGTTTTCAGCCAGTGTTTTGCCCGTCACCGTTAAGCAGTCGCCGTGTAATAAACCGGCGTCCAGTAAAATTTTCATTAACGGTTGAATGCCGCCAATATCAATCAATTCAGCCATCGAATATTTGCCGCTTGGTTTTAAGTCGGCCACCATCGGCACGCGTTTACCAATGGCGCTGAAATCGGCCAGTTTTAAGTCAACCTCTGCGCTGTGCGCCATGGCCAGCAAATGCAGCACGGCATTGGTTGAGCCGCCAAGTGCAATCACCACGGTGATAGCGTTTTCAAAGGCTTTACGCGTCATGATGTCGCGAGGCTTAATGTCGAGTTCCAGTAATTTCAGCACCGCTTCACCGGCATCTTTGCAGTCTTGCTTCTTGTCGGCAGAAATGGCGGCTTGCGCTGAACTGTTGGGTAAACTCATGCCCATCGCTTCAATCGCTGAGGCCATGGTGTTAGCCGTGTACATGCCGCCACAAGAGCCAGCGCCAGGAATCGCTTTTGATTCGATAGCGTGTAATTCTTCGTCATCAATTAGGTTGTTTGCGCGTGCGCCAACGGCTTCGAAAACAGAAATAACGTCTAATTTACGTTGTTTGTGGCAGCCGGATAAAATGGTGCCGCCGTAAACGAAAATAGCAGGGCGGTTTAGGCGCGCTAAGGCAATCATACAGCCGGGCATATTTTTATCGCAGCCACCAATAGCGACAACGCCGTCGAAGCCTTGGCAGCCAACAACGGTTTCAATTGAATCGGCAATGACCTCGCGAGACGCGAGCGAGTATTTCATGCCTTCAGTGCCCATAGAAATGCCGTCAGAAATGGTGATGGTGTTGAATATCACACCTTTACCGCCGGCGGCATCTACGCCGGCTGCTGCATCATCGGCTAAGCCGTTAATGTGCATATTACAAGGCGTGACCATGGCCCATGTGGAGGCAACGCCGACTTGTGGTTTTTTGAAGTCGTCGTCTTTAAAGCCTACAGCGTGAAGCATGGCACGGCTAGGTGCGCGCTCCATGCCGTCAACGACTAGGGATGAGAATTTTCTGCTATTGTTTTTTTTGTCGGACATAATGTGCTCGCGTATATAAGTTTAGTATGATGACTGCCAAGAGGTTTTCTTGCGCCAGCTTAGCTTGGGTAAGATGAAGCCAAGAATGATGCCGAATAACAAAACGCCTGCGCCGGCTAAAAACCAATCTTGCGCGTCACTGTTAATCAAGTTGTCATTTTCTCTTTTTAGACTTTCAAATTCGCGCTCGACATTCACAACGCGCTGTTGAAGTTGGTTGCGTTCTTCTAAAATCTCAACAGCATTTTTGGATGTATCTTTAAGCTGATCTAGTTCGCGAGATAAAGATATATTTTGATTTTTTAGCGTACTGACTTTGCTGTCTAAATGGCCTTTTTGTTCGCTAAGCTCGGTCAGTTGCTTGTTGGATGTGCTGAACTTGGTTTTTAAACGGGCCAATGACACCTCTGCTTTAGCTAGGCGTGATTTAGCGGAAGGGGTTTTACGCAATGATCGTGACAGTACCCAGCCCTCACGTGTTTCGCTAAGCTTAACGCGAGAATAGCCAGATGCCGCGTCACGTTCAATGACGTTAATTTTTTTTCCGCCTTTCAATGTGGCGATAATGCGATGACCTGAACTTTTGCCAGAATGAACCATGATTTCAAGCTCGTCAGAGACATATGCTGACTCAGCCATAATGGCGGTGCTGGTTAAAATGGCGATAGCTAAGAGTATTTTTTTCACGGGGAATCCTTAAGATAAATAGGGGTTATTTCATTAAAAATTCAAGCAATGCCTTTTGAGCATGTAAGCGATTCTCCGCTTCATCCCAAATAACGCTTTGTTCGCCATCCAGCACCTTGGCACTTACTTCCTCGCCGCGATGCGCGGGTAAACAATGCATGAACATAGCGTCCGGCTTTGCCTGTGCCATGAGTGCTGAGTTGACTTGGAAATCAGCAAAATCTTTTTCGCGAATTTTCTGCTCTTCTTCTTGGCCCATGCTGGCCCACACGTCGGTTACCACCAAGTCCGCATCGAGAACAGCTTGTTTGGGGTCATTAAATAACGTAACGTGGCTGGCTGTTTCCTCGAGTAAGGCTTGTTCAGGCTCATAGCCGGCGGGGCAGGCAATAGCAAGTTTGAAGTCTAATAACTTGGCTGCGTTCATGTACGATTGGCACATGTTGTTGCCGTCGCCAACCCAACAAACGCGTTGGCCTTTAATGTCCCCGCGTTGTTCAAACCAAGTTTGCAAATCGGCCAGTAACTGACAGGGGTGGAACCGGTCGGTTAGCCCATTAATAACGGGCACATTAGAATGCTTTGCAAAGGTCGTGACGGTTTCATGATCGTTG
>DUCA01000164.1 GCA_012960055.1 Cycloclasticus sp. | reverse complement strand
GACCCACCTTGTTCACAACACGGGCAGCCATTGGCACGGCCGATACACCCGCTGCACCAATTAACGGGTTAACCTTGCCACCGGTTACTTTATGCATCACTTTACCCATTAGCACACCACCGGCTGTGCCGATAGAAAAAGCAGCCATACCGAGAACTAAAATACCCAGTGTTTCTGCTGTTAGGAATTTATCTGCAGAGAGTTTTGAGCCCACCGCCAAACCAAGGAAAATCGTCACAATATTAATTAATTCATTCTGCGCAGTTGAGCTTAAACGATCCACCACACCACTTTCACGCATTAGGTTACCAAACGCTAACATGCCCACTAGCGGCGCTGATGCCGGTAAAAACAATATCACCGCGGTCAAGATAATTAACGGGAAGATAATTCTTTCCTTCTTGGTGACGTGCCGAAGGTGCTTCATCTCAACCTTGCGTTCAGCCTCCGTCGTTAACGCACGCATAATAGGCGGCTGGATAAGCGGCACCAAGGCCATATAAGAGTACGCAGCAACAGCAATCGCACCCAATAAATCTGGCGCTAGTTTAGACGCTAAGAAAATAGCCGTGGGGCCGTCCGCACCACCGATAATCGCAATCGCGGAGGCATCCGCTAAACTGAACTCCATACCCGGAATCATGTTCATCGCTAAGGCACCGAGTAATGTCGCAAAAATACCGAATTGAGCCGCCGCACCAAGCACCAGTAAACTGGGCATGGCGATCAGCGCACCAAAGTCAGTGAGCGCACCGACACCCATAAAAATCAGCAATGGGAACAAGCCCGTATCAACACCCATGTGGTACAGAATACCCAGTAAGCCATCTGGGCCGCTCATGCCAGCAATAGGAATGTTCGCCAACACCCCTCCGAAACCAATCGGTAGCAACAATAACGGTTCAAAGTTTTTTGCAATCGCCAAATAAATCAACAATAAGCCGATGCCTATCATTAATACGTTGCCCCATTCGAAGTTAGCAATCCCAGTGGATTGCCAGATTTGTAAAATTCCACTGTCCATTATTTAACGCCTAGCAAATTAAAATTAGAGGTGCGCCTGCAGGAATAGACTCACCTTCTTTAACAAAGACATCTGAAATTTGGCCTTCAATATGCGCCCGAATTTCAGTCTCCATTTTCATCGCTTCAAGAATAATCACCACGTCACCTTCGTGCACGTCGTCACCCGTTGCAACACCAATGCGTATGATATTGCCGGCCATCGGCGACAATAGCGGATCGTTTTGGCAATACACACCAGACGGGACAGATTGAGCTGGCACAGAAGACAACGGCGGCGCCGCATTTCCAGCTGACGCGATATTATCAATTGAGCCACTTGCACCTACTGTGACACTGTACACTTTTCCTTTCACTTCAACATCGTAGGTTTCAGGGCCCGCATCAACGGCGCTAACTGTTTTCAAGCCCGTTGGTACCGGTTCAAACGCCTCTGGGTTATTTCTGTTTTTAATGAAATCCAAACCCACTTGTGGGAACAACGCATACGTTAATACATCATCAATGCTTTGCTCCGCCAACTGCAAGCCATCCTCTTTCGCTTTAACCTCTAAATCAGCAATTAATACGTCCAACTCATCGTCAATTAAATCAGCTGGGCGACAGGTAATCGCCTCTGCTCCATCTAAAACACGTGCTTGCAACTCAGCATCAACAACCGCTGGCGTTGCGCCGTACTCACCTTTTAGAACACCCGCTGTTTCTTTGCTGATGGACTTATAACGCTCACCCATTAACACGTTCATCACCGCTTGGGTGCCAACAATTTGTGAGGTTGGCGTTACTAATGGCAAGTAACCGAGGTCTTTACGAACAACGGGGATTTCTGCCAATACTTCATCAATTTTATCGGCAGCATTTTGTTGTTTTAGCTGACTTTCAAGGTTCGTCAACATGCCGCCTGGTACTTGTGCGATGAGAATTCTTGAATCAACACCCTTCAAAGAGCCTTCAAACTCTGCATATTTAGGGCGCACTTCTCTGAAATAAGCCGCAATTTCTTCAACCGCCTCTATATCAAGACCTGTCGCACGATCGGTGCCTTCCAACATGGCAATAAATGTCTCTGTCGGCGAATGCCCATAGGTCATGCTCATCGAAGAAATCGCTGTATCTAGCATATCAAGACCTGCATCAACCGCTTTTAGGCAGGTTGCTACACTCATACCTGTTGTTGCGTGGCTATGCAGTGCAATTGGCACATCGCATTCTGTTTTCAAACGTTTCACCAATTTGGCTGCGTCATACGGTCTTAACAAACCCGCCATATCTTTAATGGCAATGGAGTGACAACCAGCATCTTCCAACTTTTTACCCATATCAACCCAACCTTCTAGGGTATGGACAGGGCTCTGCGTATAAGAAATAGTTCCTTGTGCGTGCTTGCCAACTTCTATCGTCGCTTTAATGGCGGTTTCAAGGTTACGGACGTCGTTCATTGCGTCAAAGATGCGGAAAACGTCCATGCCATTTTCAGCGGCACGTTCGACGAATTTACGCACAACATCATCTGCATAATGCCTGTA
>DUCA01000163.1:397-2598 GCA_012960055.1 Cycloclasticus sp. | reverse complement strand
TTATACAGCCAACTTGTGCGCCAACTAATAATCATGTGATGGAATTGTTGGTGATGATTGATGCGTTGAAAAGAGCGTGCGCCAGTCGAATTACCGCGGTTATCCCCTATTATGGTTACGCGAGACAGGACAGAAGGCCTCGGTCAGCGCGTGTGCCTATTACATCGCAGTTAGTTGCAAAAATGATTGCTAATGCGGGTGCTCATCACGTCCTTACAATTGATTTGCACGCGGATCAAATACAAGGTTTTTTTGATATACCGGTTGATAATGTATATGCATCGCCGTTGTTATTAAGTGATATTTGGCGAAGAAAGACAGAAAACCTGATGATAGTTTCACCTGATGTGGGTGGTGTTGTACGCGCTAGAGCGATAGCGAAACGTTTAGATGATGCCGATTTGGCGATTATCGATAAACGTCGTCCTAAACCCAATCAATCGGAAGTGATGAATATTATTGGTGATGTCAGCGGCAGAGAGTGCGTCATTGTCGATGATTTAGTGGATACGGCGGGCACCTTATGTTTGGCTGCTAAAGCCTTGAAAAACAGCGGGGCTATCAGTGTAAAGGCGTACTGTACGCACCCTGTGTTATCGGGAAAAGCGATAGAAAACATATCTAATTCAGTACTAGATGAATTGGTAGTGACCGATACAATACCCCTTAGAGATGACGCGATGAATTGCAGTAAGATTCGTCAACTTAGCGTTGCAGAGATGTTGGCGGAAACAATTCGAAGGATGGTGGCGGGTGATTCCGTTAGTTCTCTATACGTCGATTAAAAAGTGTGGCAAAATGCCCGATTTAGTGTAATTAATTTTTATTTTGGAGAAGTTAGATGAGTACCAGTTTTGAATTAGCGGCGACGATTCGTGAAGATTTAGGTAAAGGCGCAACACGTCGTTTACGCAAACAAGATATGGTTCCGGCTGTTATTTACGGTGCGGGCGCTGACCCTGTGTCAATAACGTTGACACATAATCAGTTACTTCATAGTACTGAAAACGAAGCGTTTTTCTCACACATTCTTTCTATCAACATAGAAGGAAAGAAAGAAAGCGTTATCATTAAAGCCTTGCAGCGTCATCCGGCAAAACCTATTTTAATGCATGCGGATTTTTTACGCGTCAACATGAAAGAAAAATTGAAAGTTCACGTGCCTATTCACTTTATTGGTGAAGACGACTCGCCGGGCTTCAAGCAAGGTGGCGTGGTAACGCATGATTTGGTTGATATTGAAGTCGAATGTTTGCCAAAAGATTTACCTGAGTTTGTAGAAGTTGATGTATCAGCACTAGAGATTGGTGAAAGTTTGCATTTGTCAGACATTAAATTACCAAAAGGTTTAACCATTGTTGCGTTAACGCAAGGCGAAAATCATGACCTACAAGTTGCTGCTGTTCAGGCCAATAGAGCGGCTCAAGCGGATAGTGATGAGTCTGAAGACGAGGAAGGCGGTGAAGGGGAATCTGGCGAATAGCTTGTGATTTCTTTAATTGTCGGCTTGGGTAATCCTGGCGACGAATATAAAAAAACCCGGCATAACGCCGGGTTTTTGTTGTTAGATGCGTTGGCTGAAAGTACGGCTGCTACGTTTTCATATGATGTGAAATTTAAGGCGGATATTGCCAAGTGCTTAATCGGCGGAAAATCGGTTCGCCTGGTCAAGCCGCAAACCTTTATGAATAAAAGTGGTTTATCAGTATCTGCGTGTGCGCATTATTTTAATGTTCCTGTGGGGCAAATTATGGTGGTTCACGATGAGCTGGATTTGGATCCCGGTGTTATACGATTTAAGTGCGGCGGCGGCCATGGTGGGCATAATGGCCTTCGTGATATTGCAAGTCATATGTCTTCAAAAGACTTTTATAGGCTAAGAGTTGGGATTGGGCATCCGGGTGATCGCAATAAAGTATCGAATTATGTCTTAAGAGCGCCTAACCGAGGAGATCGAGAGTTAATAATGAACGCGGTGGCGCAAGGTGTGGATGAAATGCCGAATATTTGTAAGGGTGAATTACAAACCGCCATGCAACGACTACATACGCAATGAATTCTTTTGTCGACAGGCGTTTTCTTTGTTGACAGTCAAATTCAAATGCAAGACAATAGTCGGCTAAATTCGGAGGGGTTCCCGAGCGGCCAAAGGGATCAGACTGTAAATCTGACGGCTCAGCCTTCGGAGGTTCGAATCCTCC
>DUCA01000163.1:0-263 GCA_012960055.1 Cycloclasticus sp. | reverse complement strand
AGGCCCATATAGCTCAGGGGTAGAGCACTTCCTTGGTAAGGAAGAGGCCATCGGTTCAATTCCGATTATGGGCTCCAGTTAATATTGGGTTGATAGGTATCTGAGCTGGCTGGTGTATGTATTTGATATGTGTGAAAAGTTGTTATAGAGCAGTTTTTAATTAATTAGTCTTGAAAAAGGTGCGTAATGTCTAAAGAAAAATTTGAAAGAAATAAGCCCCATGTAAACGTTGGTACAATTGGCCACGTTGATCACGGTAAAAC
>DUCA01000162.1:1082-2675 GCA_012960055.1 Cycloclasticus sp. | reverse complement strand
GCGCTGAGTAGTACCTTGGGTATTCCCGCATGGCAAACAGGCCTGGTGATGGCGGTTATTGTGTATGCGGTGTTGGTTGGTGGTATCAAACGTATTGGCAGTGTTGCTTCAAAGTTAGTGCCTTTTATGGGGCTTGCTTATGTTGTGGGTGCTGGGATCATCATTATCCAGCGTTTAGATTCCGTGCCAACGGCACTGCAATTGATTGTTAACGATGCTTTTACAGGCACTGCGGCGGCAGGTGGCTTTGCCGGCGCAGGTATCATGGCGGCGATTCGATTTGGCGTGGCGCGAGGCGTATTTTCAAACGAAGCGGGCCTGGGCACGGCGCCTATTGCACACGCAGCAGCAAAAACCAACGACCCCGTTAAGCAAGGAAAAATAGCCATGCTGGGTACGTTTATAGATACCATTATTATTTGCACAATGACTGCCTTGGTAATCATTTTAACGGGCAGTTGGACCAGCGGGGAGACGGGTGCATCGTTGTCTGCGTATGCGTTTAAAATGGGTTTACCGGGTTATGGTGATTATGTGGTGAGTTTTGGCTTGGCTATTTTTGCGCTCACCACATTATTAGGTTGGAGTTACTACGGCGAACGTTGCGCAGAATATATTTTAGGCGTTAAGTGTATTCCTTGGTATCGAATTGCCTGGGTGTTGGCAATTCCGCTTGGTGCGATGATGGATTTAGAGTTTTTGTGGTTATTGGCGGATGTGCTGAATGGTTTGATGGCGATACCCAACTTAATTGCGTTGTTATTGCTCAGTCCAATGGTCTTTAAACTTAGCAGGAAAAAGTCGTAATACCCTAAGAGTTTAGGCGCTGATGGGATGGGCTGTGTTTTCTCAGGCATTAGCATTTGTAATTGAAAGACCAGTTGTTTTTCAAAAAAGTAATTCACTGCCCATTTGTTATTGAGAATGTCTTTAGGCGTTGTTTTTTGTAGCTCATTGAGCGCTGAGTTACCTTCAATGTTGATAACTTCAATGGAATGGGTGTCGAGGTACACGCGACACTTAAAACCGACCGTGTCTGTGGATGCATCAATCTGCTGGTGATGTAATCGTATCGTGTGGGTATATGGTCCAGAGGCCAAAATTTTCGAGCGGATAACGCCGTTATGTTTTGATGCTTGTTTCAGATTCGGAATTAATTTAAACAACTTTTTGTAGTTGTCTTCGCACGGTACTTGTAAGGCAAGCGATTTATTGATGGGCCTAACTTGATTGAGTATCAGGTCTTGGAATAACGGGCGTTGGCACTGTCGGTTTCCCAAACGGATACATGGGTCACGGGGAAGCCGCCGCTAGCAACATGCTCAAAAATCATCCGCGCTAAAAACTCTGCGGTTGGGTGTTCATCCACAACCATAACGCGTTCACCGGCTTCTTGTAGCATGGGTAAAATAGGATCATCTTTATGTAGCAGCATGTTGTGGTCAAGGGTGTTGTTAAGCCACTGGCCGGCAAATTGCTTAATGTCGGAAAAATCGCACACCATGCCTTGCTCGTTTAATGTCTCTGCTTCCAAGGTAATAGCAACGCGTGCAGAGTGGCCATGCAGGTGCCGACACTTGCCCGGGTGGTTCA
>DUCA01000162.1:0-888 GCA_012960055.1 Cycloclasticus sp. | reverse complement strand
ACGGATATTTCTAACGATGAACCTTGAGTGAGTTTCTTATTTGTTCTAAACAAGATGCCCGCGGCGCTTAAATTAATGCTGCTTGCAGTACCCTTGGTTCCTGATCCGGGGTGGGTGAATACCATATCGCATACAGCGCTCATGCGTGAGAAATTTCGATTATTAGATGGTTCAAGCATATTTTTAACTTCTTCCTTCTGAGTGAAAAGCCATTGAATTGAGTGTAGCTTAAAATATAGAAAAAAGCGTCAGTGTTTTTTAATAATTGGGCTCAATTTTTATCCTAAGCCCTGAGCAAGGTCTAAAAGTTAGCTGTGGACTGGAATTGGCGATTTTTACACGATTGTAAATCGTTGTTATTCTTGAAATAAAGGCCGTTTATTGGCATAATCAGAGCAATTCATTTGGATAAATGAGTGACAGCAATCTGCGGCCTTACAAAGCTTTAAGCTTGGAGTGGGGGGTAGGTTTCAATTTTTGATTTTTTAATTTTTAAAGGGATGGATATGACTCAAAAAATTGCATTAGTAACGGGTGGTACAGGAGGTATTGGTGAAGCGGTATGTCAGCGTTTCGTACAAGACGGATATAAAGTAGTTGCTGCTTATAACAACAAGGAAAAAGCAGAAGCATGGCAAATTGCTCAAAAAGAAGCCGGTTTCGACATCGACATCGTGCACTGCCCCGTAACAGACTTTGACGCTTGTGGCGCTGCTATCAAATGGGTTGAAGACAACGTAGGTCCTATCGATATTCTTGTGAATAACGCAGGTATTACTAAAGACGGTATGTTCAAAAAAATGCCTATCGAACGTTGGGACGCGGTTATCGACACCAACTTGAATAGCGTATTCAACATGACTCGCCAAATTTTTGAAGGCATGGTTG
>DUCA01000161.1 GCA_012960055.1 Cycloclasticus sp. | reverse complement strand
GCGTTAACGTATACGAAATTAACGAAAAACCATTGATTTCAGTATCACCCGATATGGACATCCGTTATTGCTCTCGCCTATTCGCACGGTACGGCCTAATGAGAGCACCCGTCATGGAAAACGGCAAAATCATTGGTGTGGTCAGCCCAATCCAATTAGTGCTTGATGGCTTGTGTGAACTATCAGGGGTTTGTTGAAGCTTAATATCACAATACATGGGAAGACTATCCATCTACCTATCTAATACGTGGACTAACGCTTCCGCTTATTAACACGGTCCTGCTGAACAACTTCAACGATAGCAGAGCCACTACCTCTTAAATCACTCGCTGCTTTGAGGCTGTTATTATTTTTATCCCACAAAATAGCATGCATATTGCCGTAGCGCCTGCCCACTGATTTTAATACATGACCTTTTTTTGTCAGCTGTGAGATGAGCTGCTTACTAAACGTATTGGGCTCATACTGAATTTGATCGGGCAAATACTGGTGATGATAGCGTGGCGAATTCACCCACGATTCTGGCTCTTCACTGTTTTCAGCATCTAAAACCCCTAATAACACCATGCTGATTATTCGGCTCCCGCCTGGTGTTCCGAGTATGCCGACCTTATCTTTTGTTTCGAAAAACGTTGGCGACATACTGGACAACATACGCTTGCCCGGTACTATTGCATTGGCAACACCGCCCACTAAACCATACACATTGGGCGTGCCTAGCTTGATTGAAAAATCATCCATTTCGTCGTTCAACAACACACCGGTACCCGCAGGCACAAAACCCGACCCAAAGGGGTAGTTAATCGACAACGTTGCGGCAACACGATTGCCTTCCTTATCCATAATTGAGAAATGCGTGGTATCGTGCCCTTCTATTTCATTTAAGCCGGAGAGTTGTTGACTGGCTGTTGCCTTATCTACATTTATATTGACCGCTACGGTTTGTGCATAGGATTTTTTACTTAGTGTGCCGACCGGCACGTCTACAAAATCACTATCGCCCATATATAAGGCGCGGTCTTTGTAGGCAAGCCGCATCGCTTCTACAATCAGATGGATTTTTGTGGCTTCATCCATGCTTGATAGGTCGTATTGTTCAAGAATATTCAGCGCAATCGATAATACTAATCCACCCGACGAAGGCAAGGCCGCACTGGTCACCTTCATATCTTTGTAGCTGATAACAACGGGGGGGCGTTCTTTAATACGGTAATTTGCTAAATCTTGCTCGGTCCAAATACCACCCGCCTGCTGCACGCCTTTAACTAATTTTTCTGCAATATCGCCCTTATAAAACCCATCAAAGCCCTTTTTTGCTAATAACTCGAGGGTATTGGCTAAATCGGCCTGAATGATGTTTGTACCGATACTTGGCACGTCTCCATTATCTAGAAAAATTGCCTTAGCTGACTCATGTGCGGATAAAGCAGGTCGCCTAAAACTAGCTAAGCGATGGTAGTGTTTGTTAACCACAAAACCTTGCTTTGCCAACGTAATCGCGGGTTGCAAGCTGTCCGCCAAACTCAAACGCCCATAGTGTTTCGACAGGTGAACCAACGCCGCTGGCAAGCCGGGTATACCTGCCGATAAGGCACCATCTACTGACAAGCTTTTAACCGGCTCACCATTAGCATCTAAATACATATCTCGGTGTGCTTTTGATGGCGCTACTTCTCGCCCATCCAGCATAATTTGCTTAGCATCACTGGCACGGTGTAATAACCAAAAACCACCACCGCCGACACCTGACCCGTAGGGCTCTACAACGGCCAATGCGGCGCTAACGGCCACCGCTGCATCAAAGGCATTGCCGCCTTGGTTTAAAATAGACAACCCTGCCTCTGTTGCCGCGGGGTGGGCGCTGGCTATCGCATGCGCAGATAGTTGGACGGGGTTATAGCCGCAGGCTGATAGAGTTAAACATATCAGTAGCATTAGTAGCGGCCTCATTGTTTATTTACTCCGCTTGCATCAGCCGCTGGTATTTCAACATCAACTGATCGTGTGTTTCCTGATTATTTTCGTCCTTTGGAATGCACTCAACCGGACAAACTTCCACGCACTGCGGCTCACCGAAATGCCCTACACATTCGGTACATAAATGCGGGTGGATTTCGTAAATTTCTTTACCCATATAAATGGCATCATTGGGGCACTCTGGCTCACATACATCACAGTTGATGCATTCGTCGGTAATAATTAATGACATCTTTAAGTACTTTTTTTACTGATTGCGTTAAAAACTTCGGGGGATACGAAGCCGGACACATTACCGCCAAATCGCGCAATATCTCGCACGAGGGTAGATGATAAATCCGCCCACTGCGCATGCGGCGTTAGAAACACGGTTTCCAGCTCTGTAAACATTTGTTGGTTCATTCCCGCCATTTGCTTTTCGTATTCAAAATCGGCAATTGAACGAACGCCGCGCACAATAATGTTAGCGCGCTGTTGTTTTGCAAAATCCACCAATAAACCTTGAAAACTATGCACCTGTACATTCGAAAGATGCGCTAACGACTCTTTTGATAAATTCACACGCTCTGCCAAATCGAATAACGGTGATTTACCGGCACTTTTTGCAACGCCAACAATCACTTCATCAAACAAGCTAGCCGCGCGTTCAATGATATTAATATGCCCGTTAGTGATTGGATCAAACGTACCTGGGTATACTGCTTTTTTACTCATACTTTTTCTCGTTGATAAAGACTAAATTTAACTTGCCCGCGCGTTTTACTGCGGCGTTCACGCCAATTGGCCGGTATAAAGTCTAAATCTAATTTTCGCTCACATTCTAAATAAATAACGGCATCATCTGCTAAACAGCCGCTTTGCTCAAGCTTTTCAACGCATTCTACCAAGTTGTTATCTCTAAAAGGCGGGTCCAGAAAGACAACATCAAATAAGGCATTTGCATTTTTTTGACACATCTCGAGATAACTTAGTGCGGCTATTTGTTTGATTTGTATGTTCTTGGCTTGAAATACCGCCTTGTTTTTCTTTAGGTAATTAGCGCTACCTCGGTCTTTTTCTACCAACACAACGTGTTCTGCCCCTCTTGAGGCCGCTTCGAACCCCAAGGCCCCACTACCGGCGTATAAGTCCAAACAGTTAGCCGATGGCAAATAAGCTTGCAGCCAACTAAACAACGTTTCTCTTATAGGATCTGTTGTTGGACGCAAGCCATCTGCCGTTGGGAAATCGAGCTTCCGCCCACGCCATTGCCCAGCAATGATACGAACTTTGTTTTCTTTAGCGACCATTATTGTTGTTCTGCAACAGTTTGTCCGACCGTGACTAAGGTCATCTTATTCATGTCCACGCGGCGTTTAAACGCATCTTGTATTTGTTCCCGTGTTATTGACTTAACGTTTTGTAGGTAGTGATCTAGATAACCCAATGGCGCGCCACTGGCCACAATACTCACAACATTACCCAGCAGTTTTTTATTACTATCCAACTTTAGCGCAAAACCACCGCTTATATTTTTCTTTGCTGCTATCAGCTCTTCTTCGCTTGGGCCGTTGTCAATAAACTCTTTCAACACGGCCTTAACTGCGGTCGACGCTTCTGCTACTTTTTCATTTCTTGTTTGCAAGCCCATAAGAAACGGGCCTTTTTCTATCATTGGGTGAAAATAACTGTAGGCGCTATACGCCAAGCCTCTTTCTTCGCGAATGTCTTTAACGATTCGCGAGCTGAAACCGCTGCCGCCCAAAATATGATTACCAACATACAGAGCGAAATAGTCCGCGTCGTTATGCGTTAACACGGGCAGGCTATACATCAAATGCGTTTGTTGAGATGAGTATTCTCGGTGAATTTCAGCACCTTGCTTTACATCTTTAACTGTTTGAATTTTAGATGTTTTTTCACCTTCAGGCAGGTCATTAACCAAGTCACCGACCAGTTGTTCGGCTTGGTCACGCGAAATACCTCCCACCAACACCACTATCAAATTCTTTGCTACGTAGTGCGTTTTATAAAAGCTGATTAAGTCCTCAACGTTTATATTGGTTACGGAATCAACCTCTCCTGCAATCGCATTCGCGTAGGGGTGATCTTTGTACATTGCCTTATATAAGGCGAGTTGTGCCAACGTACCCGGCGACTCTTCACGTCGTTTAATGCCTAATAATGTGCGCTCTTTTTCACGCTTAAAATCTAATAGCGGAAATTCAGGCTGATTAAGCACTTTTTTTAGTACCGCCCACGATGTCGTTAATGCCGTTTTGTCGGTTAAGCTTCTATACTTTATCGTCGTGAAATCCCTAGAAGATGACGCGCCTAATTGCGCTCCGACGCTTTCCAACTCTTCAGCAATAGCTTGTGCCATTAGCCCACCTGCGCCTTCATTAAGCATGGTGCTGGTTAATGCGGCCAAGCCCTTCTTACTGCCATCGCGCGCACTGCCCGCATCAAACACCAGTTGAACATCCAATATGGGCAGCCCTTTTGTGGGCACAAAAAACACCTTCGCACCATTTTTAGTTTCCCAGTGTTGAATGTTCGGCAATGCCGCACTTATCGTACTGACTAGAGCTAAAACAAACCCAATAACATATCGCCGATTAACGTACATGTGCTAACTCCTTTGCAGCTAAAACGTCGTTCTGGGGTAGCATTTGCACCACCGTTAAATGATCTTCAACAAGGTATTTGTTTGCCGCTGATTGGATTTGTTCGACCGTCACTGATTTGACCTTGCCCACATACTCGGACTCTTTTTGCCAGCCAATACCCACAGTTTCCAACATGCCCAATTGCATGGCTTGATAAAAATTTGAATCTTTTTCGTACACCGCAGAAGCGATGACTTGCGCCTTGATACGATCTAATTCTTTCGCTGTTACTAAGGTGTCTTTAAGCAGCTTAATTTGCCCCTTAATGGCCGATTCTAATTCTTGTAGCGTGTTACTTTCGGCTGGAATACCGTCAAACAAAAACAACGTAGGTAAGCGTGCATTCATGTCATAACCGGCACTAACACTCGCCGCTACTTGTTCACCTCGGACTAAATTTGACGCTAGGCGTGAACTGCCACCACCACTCAAAATGCCAGACAATACTTCCAACGCATACACGTCTTGCTCATTGTCTGTTGAATTCAGTACCGGCACTTTATATCCCATCAATAAATACGGTGCTTTAGCCTTCTGTTTCACGACGCCACGGCGAACGCCTAACTGAGGAACTTCCACTCTGTGTTTAACCGCTTCAAATTCTACCGCCGGAATCGCCGCGAAATATTGTTCTGCCAACTTAAATACCTCGGCAGATTGGACGTCCCCCACGACCACCAATGTGGCATTATTGGGCGCGTACCAACGCTTATACCAAACGGCTAAGTCGGCTAGCTTCATATCCTCTAAGTCTTGCATCCAACCAATAATAGGGTTGCGGTATGGGCTACTGGTATACGCCAATGCTTTGAAGTACTCGTACGTTTGCCCTTGTGGTTTGTCTTCTGTGCGCATGCGGCGTTCTTCCATAACAACTTGCAGCTCTTTGACGAACTCTTTTTCTTGTAGCTTTAGTTTCTGCATGCGTTCAGCTTCTAAGCGTATACTCACTTCAAGACGAGACGCTTCCATGGTTTGAAAGTACGCCGTGTAGTCGGCACCCGTAAAAGCATTTTCACGCCCGCCGTTTTCAGCAATTATTTTTGAAAACTCGCCGGGCTCTAGGTTCTGCGTTCCCTGAAACATCATATGTTCCAACACATGCGATAAGCCAGTTATGCCGTCATGCTCATAACTCGCGCCCACCTTATACCAAATTTGCGACACCATGACCGGCGCACGGCGATCTTCCTTAACTAGGACTTTTAAGCCATTTTTTAGCACTTTTTCGTGTACCATATTAGACTCATTTTTTGGTGAAGCAAAACTGCTTAACGAATAAAAAATTGTCAGAATAAAAACCACGACTGATAGTTTTCTCATTTTGTTCTCACTTAACCGTAAACACATTTAAAGCGGGCATTTTACGAAAAACCCCCTCGGAAAGACACGATATCATGTTTGGATTTGGCAAGAAAAAAAACACCGACACTCCTAAACAGGAAAACATTGAAGAACCTAAAGAAAACTTCTTCGGGCGACTAAAAAATCAACTAACCAAAACACGCACGGGATTAACCGGTGGCTTGGGCAACCTCTTTTTAGGTAAAAAACAAATCGATGATGATTTGTTCGAAGACTTGGAAACGCTGTTACTTAGCGCGGACGTGGGCATTGAAGCGACTCAACGGATTATCGATAGCTTGACGCAGCGTGTCGCTAGAAAACAATTATCAGACCCTCAAGCACTGACTGCCGCTTTGCAAGAAGAAATGCTGTCTATTCTTGAGCCTAACCAACAACCCCTGACTATCCCTGATGGCGAAGGCCCCTTTGTGATTTTAGTCGTGGGCGTTAATGGCATGGGCAAAACCACAACCATTGGCAAGCTAGCCAAACGTCTGCAAGCAGAAGGTAAAAGTGTCATGCTAGCCGCTGGCGACACGTTCAGAGCGGCCGCTATTGAGCAATTGCAAGAATGGGGCAAACGTAATGACATCGACGTGGTGGCTCAACATACCGGCGCGGATTCCGCCTCGGTTATCTATGACGCCTTTGAAAAAGCCCGTGCACGTAAGGTGGATGTGCTGCTGGCCGATACAGCCGGTCGGTTACACACGCAAACTAATTTAATGAATGAGCTGAGTAAAATTGAGCGCGTGATCAAAAAAATTGATCCTAACGCACCGCATGAAGTGATGCTGGTATTAGATGCAGGCACTGGCCAAAACGCCTTAGCTCAAGCTAAAAACTTCAACAAGGCAACCCCGCTTAGTGGCATTACCCTGACGAAATTGGATGGCACGGCCAAAGGCGGCATTATTTTCGCCATCGCCAATCAATTCAGTTTACCCATTCGATTCATTGGTATCGGCGAAGGCATTGACGATTTGCGTGAATTTAATGCACTGGAATTCACTAACGCGCTATTTGAAAAATCTAACGACGACGCTTAGCCTTTATGCTTCAATTCATCAACGTTAGCAAACGATACCCTGGCGGCGCCGATGCGCTGAAAAACGTGAGTTTTGAATTGCAAAACGGTGAAATGGCCTTTCTTACCGGCCATTCTGGCGCTGGCAAAAGCACCTTACTTAAATTGATTGCGATCCTTGAGCGCAGCACGCAAGGCCAAGTGATGTTAGACAATCAAAACATCGGCCGGATATCAAAACGAAACGTGCCGTATGCCCGCCGAAAAATCGGCATGATTTTTCAAAATCACCGCCTGCTTTACGATCACACCGTGTTTGATAATGTCTCATTACCGTTAATTATTGCCGGGCTTGATCGGCATGAAATTAAACGCCGTGTACGCGCAGCACTCGATAAAGTGGGCTTATTGGGTAAAGAACAGCGTTACCCCATCACCTTATCCGGCGGCGAGCAACAACGCATAGGCATTGCTCGCGCCGTGGTCAACAGGCCGCCGATGATCCTGGCGGATGAACCCACCGGCAACCTTGACCCCGAGTTATCCGAAGAGATTATGCATTTGTTTGAACAATTTAATCAAGTGGGCGTTACCGTACTGATTGCCAGTCATGACGTGTCGTTAATTCAACGCATTGGATATCGCACATTGAGATTGTCTCAAGGGAAAATGGTCGACAACCATGGCTAGACGTCGCAGCAACATTCAAAAACCCGCAATGAGTGCAAGTCTTCGCGCCTACCTGCTCATTCATTTACACACGTTTTTTGCCAGTTTAGGTCGTTTCTCTAGAACGCCGTTTAATTTCATGATGACGGTGAGCGTTATTGCCATCACCTTATCGCTACCATCAGGCTTGCTGGTATCGATTAATAATTTGCAATCAGTCAGTGGCCAAATTGACCTCAACAATAACATCTCAGTGTTTCTTAATCAGTCCGTGACACTGCAACGCGCCACCGAATTATCAGCCCTGTTACAACACGACAATAAAGTCTCCCAAGCTATTCTCATTGATAAGCAAGCGGCGCTTGAAGAATTCCGTCAATACAGCGGCTTTGGCTCTGCTATTAGCGCATTAGGTGACAACCCACTACCACACGTTATTCAAATAACGCCCATTGCCCGTATTGACAACCAGGCCAATTTGGCCCTGCTCGTTACTGAGCTTAAAAAACGGCCCGATATCCACCTCGTTCAAATGGACATGGGCTGGCTTGATCGCCTCAATGGCATTCTTAACATTGCCCAGCGTGGTGTCAGCATCATTACCATACTGTTAGGTTTTGCCGTGCTCCTCATCGTCAGCAACACGATTCGACTCGAACTGCAAAGCCGCCGTGATGAAATTGATATTACCCGCCTTGTTGGGGCAACGCGTTCATTTATCATGCGACCATTTTTATATAGCGGTTTTTGGTATGGCTTTTTTGGCGGCATATTTGCCTGCTTACTCGTTAATTTATCTGTGTGGCTGATAGACGAACCGACTAGCTCCTTGGCCTCCCTATATAACAGTTCATTCAATCTTAACTACATGCCCTTCGCTCACGCTGCTTTATGGGTTGGTTTTTCCATTTCCCTTGGTGTTATTGGCTCTTGGATTGTCGTCAGCCGTTATTTATCCGAGCTAGAAAGTTAAACTCGTTCAGCCAAAAATTGCCTTCTAAACGGAACTATTGCTATAATTAGCAGTCTTATATTGTGAGTGCTAAATACATTAGCGCCGCACTTAGAGGGAAACGATGGCACAAGCATTAGCATTACCTACTCATTTATCAGCTGGATCTTTAGATGCCTATATCGCATCTGTTTCTTCTGCGCCTGCTTTAACGGTCGAACAAGAAAGAGAACTGGCCTCACGTTTACGTGACAACAATGACCTAGAAGCTGCGCGCACACTCGTTTTATCTCACATGCGTTATGTTATCCATATTGCCAGAAGTTACAGCGGTTATGGCCTAGCGCTTCCTGACCTTATTCAAGAAGGCAGTATCGGCTTGATGAAAGCGGTTAAACGTTTCGACCCGGATATGGGTGTTCGCCTTGTATCTTATGCCGTGCACTGGATTAAATCTGAGATTCATGAGTTTGTGATTAAAAACTGGCGCATTGTAAAAATCGCCACGACTAAAGCTCAACGCAAATTGTTTTTCAATTTAAGAAAGCACAAAAAGAACTTGGCTTGGTTAAATGAAAACGAAGCCGATGCCATTGCTAATGACTTAGGCGTTGATAAATCCGCCGTGTACGAAATGGAAAAGCGCCTAAGTAATTTTGATATGGCTTTTGACGGCCATCAAGATGACAACAGCGAGTCTGATGACGTTGTCTACACACCAGCTACCTTCGTTACTAACGAAGAGCATGACCCAGCCAGTGTCGTGGAAACACACAATGAAAAGGCGCACAACTCAACACAGCTTCAAATTGCTTTAGATAATCTCGATGAGCGTAGCCGTGCTATCTTGTCTGAGCGCTGGTTAAGCGAAGAAAAATCAACGTTGCACCAACTGGCTGATAAGTACCAAGTATCTGCCGAGCGTATACGTCAGATTGAGAAGAACGCGATGAACAAAGTGAAGCAAACCCTTTTAGAATTCAACCCGGCTTAAAGCTTTCTTTCCAATTACTGAGAAATCTCCGCATCACGAAGCGAGCGTAGACAAGGCAATGTGGCGAAAAAGCTCAGTCGTTATGATAAGGCCTTACTTAGCTTTAAGACGTAAGGTCAATTGCTGATTCTTTTGCACCATCTCAATGTGCTTCAGAAAGCTCATACCCAATAACACGGCTTTACCGTTCATATGCGGGTTGATGTGAGCAGTGATATTTTTCAATTCGATAGCACCCAGCGACACAGAGTTCAATATCACTCGATAAACGACAATATCGCCATTCGCTGTGCGAGTTCGTTCGGGTTCACCTTCGGTTAAGCCCATGTCCTGGGCAAGCTCGCCTGGAATGCTAATATTTGTCGCACCTGTGTCTAAGACAAACGTTGCCCAATGGCCGTTAAGTTTACCGTCTGCAATGTAATGCCCTTGTCGGTTTTGCTTTAAGGTGACCTCTGCAGCGCCGTCAGAGGCACGAATCACCGCGGGGCGTTCGTTGGGGTTTTCTTGGTGACCAAGGTAACGATCAAAACCAATGACCAGCATGCCTAAAAAACCTATCCAAGCTAATGACACCATCATCTTTGATATTTTATTATTCGGCTCAACCGTTTTCATCGAGTACTACCCATAACTGCTATATCTCACATCATATTGGATAATAGCGTCAAAAATTCTTTGGCATCCTCAACACCATTGGCATCTGCCTTGCCTAGCCAATTCAGCGCCTGTCGTCGCTGCTCTTTAGAACTGGTCATTAAGCCTTTACCATAGTTAGTCGCTAACATAACAGCAAACTCAAATTGCGCTGTGGAATCACCTTGTAAGGCTGCTTTCTCTAGCCAAAAAGCGGCTTGACGCATGTCTCGTTCAATGCCCAAGCCCTTTTCATAGGCCATCGCGAGTTGGTACTGCCCACGAGAATCATCAAGCTCAGCCGCCATCCTTAACCACACAATAGACTGCTTAAGGTCGCGCTCTACGCCTTGCCCTTGTTCGTACATATTCGCTAGATTAATCAGCGCGGACGTGTTGTTTTTTTCCGCCAACATCAACCAAATCTCACGTGCCTCATCGTACTGCGCCATTTTATATTTAGCGTACGCTTCTAATGACTGAACGGCTTCTACGCTATTTTTATCTCGCCCTGCTGTAAAATCGTTCGCGTAAACAGCGATTGAATTCAGCAGCAAAAACACTATAAAAACAACTTTCATTTTAGATATAGTGGTCGACCAATAAAACAGCAAACAAAACCATCAAATACACGATTGAGAATCTAAACGCCTTCATGGCGATCACATCGTCGGCTGTTTTCTTAAGTAATACGGCGTAATACAAAAAGCCAAAACCGAGCACAACAGCGGCTACAAGATACAGCACGCCGCTCATACCGGTTAAAAAGGGCAATAGGCTCACCAATATGAGCAACACAGTATAAAGCACGATTTGTAAGCGCGTATATTCAGCGCCGTGTGTTACCGGTAACATCGGGATATCTGCTTTTGCGTATTCATCTCGACGTGCTACGGCCAACGCCCAAAAATGCGGTGGCGTCCAGATGAATATAATTAAAAACAATAACAAGGCATGAGGGTCAATGGTTGAAGTAACGGCACACCAGCCTAAAACTGGGGGCGCGGCACCCGCTGCACCACCAATCACAATATTTTGCGGGGTCGCGTGTTTTAAATAAATGGTATAGACAACCGCATAGCCTATCAGCGATAAAAACGTTAAAAACGCCGTGAGTTCATTTACTAAAAAGATTAAGACCAACATGGCAATCGCGCCAATAGTAAAGGCAAAACCTAATACTTGCGCACCATTTAAATCCCCATGGGGTAATGGCCGGCCTTTTGTACGTGCCATTTTTGCATCGTACTTCTGATCTAAGTAATGATTAATAGCCGCTGCAGATGAGGCGGCTAAACCGATGCCTATTGTTCCAAATATTAACGGTTGCCAAGGAACCATGCCAGGTACCGACAAAAACATGCCGACAACAGCCGTGAAAACAATCAACATGACGACTTTCGGCTTACATAATTCGTAGTAACTCTTCCAACTCAAACTGGAAGTTGAATTTTCGATGGTGTGCTCTGTCAAAATAACGCCTTCTAAATTATTCGTTGTTAAGTCTAAAGTTAATATAGACCACGCTGAGTAGTAATAATGCTGCAATAGCATTATGCGCTACTGCTACGTGCAGTGGCAAATTTAGCACGACATTAAGTATCCCTAGACCAATCTGCGTGGCTAATAAGCCCGTCATCATGAATGATTCCTTTAACGCCCTTAATTTAAACAGCAGCCATGCTAAATAACTCAGTACCAATGCCGTCACTAACGCGCCAATACGATGCACCCAATGAATAGCAGCACGCGCTTCATTGCTAAGTACGCCAAACTCATAATCCACACCGAGACCGCGCCATAAAACAAAGCCTTCTTTATAATCAACATCAGGATTCCAAGAATCGCCATGACATGTAGGGAAATCTGGGCATGCCAGTGCCGCGTAATTGGTACTCGTCCAACCACCTAAGGCTATTTGCGCGATCAACACTAGCATGGCTATCGATGCGAAGGATTTAACGCAGCGATGCTTATTCTCCTTGGCTAAGCGTATATTCCTGACTCGCAGCAGCAACAGCAACAGCAGGCTTAGCGTGGCTAAACCGCCCAATAAATGGCTTATAACAATCACTGGTTTAACCAATAAAGTCACGGTCCACATACCTAGGGCACCCTGAAACATCACCAATAAAGACAGAGACAAGGTTAAACCACGTACGCCGAGTTCAGGTTTTCGCCAAGCCATGAAGGTTAAAATTAAGATGATAAGACCCAATGTACTGGCGAAATAACGGTGAATCATCTCTTTCCACGCCTTAGACGTTTCTAAGGGACGGTCATAATTTTCTGCTGCGTGTTCTATCCCAGCTTCTGATTCATCCAGTATCAAACTACCATAACAACCTGGCCAATCCGGGCACCCTAAACCGGCATCAGACAAACGCACATATGCACCCAATACAACAACAAATAGTGCCAATAATGTGGCGAATATTGTCAAGTTTCTAAACATTGAATTACCCAATTTGTGACGTTTTAAACAGTAGTTTTAAATCTTTTTGAATGCCGTAAGGGTCGGCATCTTGTTTATATTTCATCATGATATTACCCAATGGGTCGATTAACAGCATGTCCCCGTCTACCAAACCCTTTACAGATTGATTCAATCTATTAATCTGCTCTTCACCCCATGAATACACATTAAGACTCTCGTCTTTAAACAACAACGTTGTCTCCTGAACATTTGATTTAGTAAGATAAATTCGTCTAAACCTGCGTGAATCTTTGTTTAATAGAATATTCAACTGATGAGTTCTCAGTACAGATTTTTTGCATGCACTTGTACATTGCCCATCAAAATCAATATGCATTAGAACCCAGCGACCTTTTAGACGTTCCATGTCTATGCTGTCACCACTGATAACAAAACCTGTTAATTCAGAAGGTACGGCAGGAATGATCAGTTCACCGTGATTTTTTGTTTTGACCCCTTCCAACATTTGAGGGTTTTTAAACACTGTCCATGCTGTGATAACTGGCATGGAAAATAATATGGCGATAAACACCAACTTCAGTCTGTTTTTAGTTAAAGGCTTCATTCTTCTCTTCGTTTAAACTTAATTGTTAGTACTAAATAAATAACTACCCATGCAGCAGAGAGCGCAAACCACTGGAAAGCATAGCCGTGGTGTTTTTCAGGCCCCATATGCATTGGAACCCACTCGCGGTCATAACCATTCGGTTCAACACTGTCCAATAGCACTTGATAAGGCAATACGCTATAACCCAATCTTTTTTCTACATTTTCTAAATTTACAACTTGTGTCACAGCAGGCCAATTAACCGATAACCGATCGGCCCCCTCTAGTTTTATACCTACACTAGGGAAATGGTCTAACTTACCCGCCACCGCTATGTTTTGCGATTGCAGCTCAATATTTGGCAAATCTGTTCGGCTGTTGCCTGGCGGCACCCACCCTCTGTTTAGCAAAATGGCTAGACCATTTTCTAGTTTTACAGGCGTCAACACGAAATAACCGGCTTGGCCGTTTCTGACCTGATTATCAATCAGTATTTGCTGCTTTGTATCCATCCAACCGGTTAATTTAACGGGCAGATAACGCACATTGCCGTTTTCCATTTCAATCGTTGGCAACTCAACAGGATCTAAATTCATCCTAATGTGCTGTAAATCTAATAAATCTTTCTTTTCCTGGGCTCGATCAAGTTGCCAATTGCCTAGACTCAGTAATAAGCAAAGGACTAAAATAGCCAACATACTTAGAAATACATTTGCTTTAAATTGCATGACCCCGTTCTTCTTTACTTTTCATATATCGTTTAAATAGAGACACCTACTATGCCCCCATTCATTAAATACCTAGTTGTATTCATCCTAGCTGTGATTATCTATAATCTTTTCAAAGCGTTCTATCATTTATCAAATAGAAACTCAAACCGTAAGGAAGTCGTGAAATCGCTCGCACTACGAGTAGGCTTATCCTTAACTTTATTTGTTTCATTATTGTTCGCTTCATATTTAGGTTTAATCCAACCTCATGGATTATTACCTATAGAGAAACCTATCGAACAAAATATTAATAAATCCGAAACTAAGTGATTTTTTAATTTAATACGCACCGCTTATTTCGATACGTTTTCTTATTTAACAAAAAAGGCGCTACACAGTAGCGCCTTTTTTATTGCT
The DNA here is from genome assembly GCA_012960055.1 of Cycloclasticus sp. GTDB lineage: Bacteria > Pseudomonadota > Gammaproteobacteria > Methylococcales > Cycloclasticaceae > Cycloclasticus. Next base: position 1,911 of record DUCA01000161.1, on the reverse strand, counting down.
TGTTGTTAGCTATAGCATATAAACGAATATAAACAAACCTAACCACACCACATCAACAAAGTGCCAATACCAAGCCGCGGCTTCGAATGCGAAATGGTTTTCTGGTGTGAAATGCCCTTTAATACTACGGACTAACATCACCGTCAGCATAATGGCACCAACGGTTACGTGGAATCCATGGAAACCCGTCAGCATGTAAAAAGTCGAACCATAAACGCCTGAGCCCATTGTTAAGTTAAGCTCATGATAACCGTGGCTGTATTCCACCGCTTGCAAATAAACAAATACGAAGCCTAGGATAACTGTTAAGGCTAGACCAATAATGAGTTGCTTACGTTTATTAGCAATTAGGCCCCAATGCGCCCATGTACAAGTAACACCACTGGTTAATAACAGCAGCGTGTTAATTGAAGGCAAGCCCCACGCACCCATTTTTTCATACTCACCGCCTATAGCAGCAGGTCCATTAGTTGGCCAAACTGCTTCAAAACTACTCCACAGGTACTCATTAGTAACAGCACCCGAACCTTCACCTGCCAACCAGGGCACTGAGAAGATACGAATGTAGTACAAGGCACCAAAAAATGCAGCAAAAAACATGACTTCCGAGAAAATAAACCAAACCATACCCATGCGGAATGATGCATCTTCACTATGGCTATATTTACCCGTTTCACTTTCATCAATCACTTCTCCAAACCAACCGAACATCATGTAGACCAATATTAAAAAGCCAACAATCATTACATTTGAAGCCGAGGTAGAGCCATTCAGTTGAGAAGCAAAACCGCCCAATAGTAAGCTCATACCAATTGAACCTACGATAGGCCATTTCGCATCATGTGGAATAAAATACGCGTTTTCTGAAGACATAAATTTACCTATCCCAATTATTTATTTTAAATAAGTGCTTTTATTTGCACGTTAATTATTAGTTAAAAATATAAACGATCCAGCATAAAACGTTACAGCAATAATAACCAATACAGTCACTGATATTAGGTTTTTTCTTTTACGATCATTCATCATAGTTCATTATGCGCCCAGTTTTCACTGGGCGCTTTTGCTTTATTTAATTTCAGGTGCTGTAGTGAAACTGTGGTAAGGCGGAGGTGAAGACAATGTCCATTCCAGACCTTTTGCGCCTTCCCATACTTGGTCAGTTGCTTTCTCGCCGCCTTTAATTGTTTTATAAACAATGTAGCAGAAGAACACTTGTGATAGACCGAATACAAAGCCACCAATACTAGACCACATGTTAAATTCAGCAAATTGTACTGAGTAGTCAGGAATACGACGTGGCATTCCTGCTAACCCTAAGAAATGTTGAGGGAAAAACAACACATTAACCGATACAGTTGATAACCAGAAATGCCATTGACCTAATTTTTCGTCATACATATTACCAGTCCATTTAGGTAACCAGTAATAAGCCGCTGCCATAATGGAATAAATGGCGCCTGTTACTAATACGTAATGGAAATGCGCAACCACGAAGTAAGTATCGTGGTATTGGAAATCAGCAGGTGCAATCGAAAGCATCAAACCTGAGAAACCACCAATCGTAAACATAATCACAAAACCAATAGCGAATAACATCGGTGTTTCAAATGTCATGGAACCTTTCCACATAGTAGAAATCCAGTTAAACACTTTTACGCCTGTTGGCACCGCAATCAACATCGTTGCATACATAAAGAATAACTCACCTTGAAGTGGTAGTCCTACTGTAAACATGTGGTGGGCCCAAACAATGAATGATAAGAACGCAATTGAAGACGTTGCATATACCATTGAGCTGTAACCGAACAATGGCTTACGAGCAAAGGTTGGAATGATTTCAGACACGATACCAAATGCAGGGAGAATCAAAATATACACTTCAGGGTGACCAAAGAACCAGAAGATATG
>DUCA01000160.1 GCA_012960055.1 Cycloclasticus sp. | reverse complement strand
TTAAACGCCTGAAGAAGCCCCGCGTCTTGCGACAAATGCGCCATGATGCGTAATTCAATTTGCGAATAATCGGCCGCCAGCACGGTAAAATCTGTATCGGCAATAAACGCTTGGCGAATTCGCCGCCCCTCTTCACTTCTTACCGGAATATTTTGTAGATTGGGGCCAGAGGATGACAAACGACCCGTGGCTGCCACGGCTTGGTGATATGAAGTATGCACACGGCCTGTCACTGGGTTTATTTGCTTTGGCAATTTGTCCGTATAAGTTGAACGCAACTTACTTAAGCTACGGTGCTCCAGAATGAGTCTCGGCAAAGGAAAGTCCGCCGCCAAATCTTGCAACACGTTTTCAGCCGTAGAGGGTTGGCCTTTTGGCGTTTTCTTTAATACTGGCAAGCCCAGTTTATCGTACAAAATTTCTTGTATTTGCTTTGGCGACCCCAAATTAAACGGCTGCCCAGCCACATCATGCGCTTGTGTTTCCAACACATTTATCTTGACTGATAGCTCGCTACTTTGCTGCGATAACATCTGCGCATCCACCAACACGCCTGTTTGCTCCATACGCGCCAACACAGGCACCAATGGCATTTCAATCGTCTCGTAAACGTTTTTCAAGGTCTCCGTTTTTTCCAATTTAGCAAACAATTGCTGATGCAATCGCAAGGTAATATCGGCATCTTCCGCCGCATAAGGCGCCGCCGCTTCGATCGCCACCTGATCGAAACAAATTTGCTTTGCGCCTTTACCCGCTACCGCTTCGTAATGGATGGTCTCTTGACCCAAGTATTTTTCAGCCAAGGCATCCATATTATGCCGTGTGGCCGTGCTGTTAAACACATACGATTGAAGCATCGTATCGTGCTTAATACCTTTTAGAGTGATATCGTGATTTTCCAGCACATTGGCGTCATATTTAAGATTTTGCCCGACTTTTAGCACATTACTGGACTCCAGCAACGGTTTTAATTGATCTAGCACCCACTGCCTGGATAACTGCTCGGGCGCACCGGGATATTGGTGTGCAAGTGGCACGTAAGCTGCATGCCCCACCTCAACAGCAAAGGAAACACCCACCACCAATGCCTTGGTGTAGTCCAAATCCGTTGTTTCTGTATCGAACGCGAACAACTCTGCCGATGATAGTTTCTCCATCCATTGCTTAAAGCTCGCTTCATCTAGAACGGTATCGACTTTTAACTCAACAGCCGGCAGCAAGGATTCAGGCTCTTCCACTACTTGCTGCGCAGGCTGGGTGGTTGAGCTCGCAGCCAATTGCCGCAACCATGTATTAAATTCAAAGTGACTCACCATCTCGTGTAACACCTCTAAATCGGGCGTTGTTTGCACTAAATCGGTTGGTGCTTCGTTTAACGGCACATCACAACGAATGGTGACTAACTCTTTGGATAGCGGTATGGCATGCAAATGCTCGCGCAAACTCTCGCCCACTTTGCCTTTTACCTCATCGGCTCTTGCGATAATGTCGTCTAATGAACCATATTGATTCAACCACTTGGCCGCTGTTTTTGGGCCTACTTTTGGCACACCGGGAATATTATCCGAGGTATCGCCCATCAAAGCCAAATAGTCGATGATTCTTTCCGGCGTCACACCAAATTTTTCTTTTACGCCGTCAACATCTAACCACTGATTATTCATGGTATTGATCAACGACACATTTTCCGTCACCATCTGCGCGATATCCTTATCGCCCGTTGAAATTATCACCTTCAAGCCCGCGGCTTCTGCCTGCCTAGCCAATGTACCAATCACATCATCCGCCTCAACGCCAGATTCCATCACCAAGGGCAGCCCCATCGCTTTAATCAGTTCGTGCAGGGGCTTAATCTGCTCTCTTAACTCCTCGGGCATCGATGCTCTATTTGCCTTGTATTCGGGGTACATATCATTCCGAAATGTTTTTCCTGGCGCATCAAAAATAACACCCAAATAAGCCTCTGGGTAATCGCCCATCAATTTTTTCAACATGTTTGTCACACCCAAAATCGCATTGGTGTACTCACCTTTTGAATTTGTTAACAAAGGCAATGCGTGATAAGCACGGAACAAGTAAGAAGAGCCGTCGACCAGCACCAAGGTTTTTTCAGTCATGAAAAGCATCCAATAAGAATTATGTGGTTAATTATACCCAAGGGACATGCCTTTCACACAATCGATATAAACCGTTTAATTTACGCCTATACTGTCTATAGACACGCGACGTGTTATGCGAGAAAACGAGGCCACATATGAGCAATCAAAAACGTGAAGCATGGAAAGTTTTTCAGATTATCGCCGAATTTGTCGACGGTTTTGAGCAGCTGTCCCACATCAGACCAGCTGTCAGTCTATATGGCTCCGCCAGACTGAAAGAAGACCACCCTGATTACCAACGGGCGGAAGCGATAGCCCTCGCCTTATCCAATGCTGGGTTTTCTGTGATCAGCGGCGGCGGCCCGGGGATTATGGAAGCTGCCAACAAAGGGGCATTCAAGGGGTCGTCATCAAGTATTGGTCTGAATATCCAATTACCACATGAACAACACAACAACCCATACCAAGACATCAGCTTAAATTTCCGTCACTTTTTCGCCCGCAAAGTCATGTTTGTTAAATATGCGTCTGCCTACGTTGTTTTCCCCGGCGGCTTTGGAACTTTGGACGAGCTGGCTGAAATACTCACCCTAATTCAAACGGGTAAATCGCGTAAAATCCCCATCATTCTGGTGAACGAAAATTTTTGGCGCGGTTTAATCGATTGGTT
>DUCA01000159.1 GCA_012960055.1 Cycloclasticus sp. | reverse complement strand
AAACGCTGCTCTTTTTCTGTATCTAATTTTGCGAAACGAAATGCCGGCTCTAATTTTTTAGCCGCCTGATTAAACGTGGGTGCAAAAGACTTACACGGCCCACACCAAGCCGCCCAACAATCAACCACCACGGGGATATCGCTTTGTTCAAAATGACGTTGAGCATTGGCTGCTGTTAACGTCGCGGGCTTAGCCGCAAAAAGTTTCTTCTTACATTTACCACACTTACCGCCCGCACTGAGCTTATCGGCAGGCAATTTATTAACCGCATCACAATGTGGACAAACAATTTTTATTGGTTCTGGCATGGCTTTAGGTCGTATGGTTAGGGACTGTTCTAATATGGTGACAAACTCATAAAAATCAACATTTAATCAATTGCTTTTTTTGCTCTCGTGTTAGCTTCTTTATTGCCGCCTCGCGAACACTGGCACTGCTACGGTCATGATTCGACTCTGTGTAAACAATTTTTACAGGTTTTCTGCCGTGGAAGTACTTTGCGCCTTTGCCATCTAAATGCTGCTTAAAGCGCCGATCTAAATCCGTCGTAATGCCTGTATACAGCGTGTTATCGCTGACCTCAATCATATAAATAAACCAACTCATAAGGCTGTTAATACATCCCCACATTGGCGGCAAAAATAGTCGATATTTCGTTTTAACACTTTGTTGTGCCGACGAATACCAAGTTGATGTTGCTGGCAGCCACATGCATAAGGCACGGTTGAATAATGACGCTTAGGGATATCGGTTAAATCATAACCTGCTGTGCGGCTATTATCCGCACCAAAATCAGCCATCACCGCTTGCCATTCAAGCCCGTGAGGTCGAATTTTATTACGCCAGTATTGCTGGTGGACAATATAATGCGCCACTTCATGTGGCACTGTATTTTGCATATTATCGTCATAATATTTCGCAAAAATTGCTCCGTTATAACGAATGATTTTTTGCTTTTGCCATAATTTATACATGCCAATGGTATGCCCCGTTAAGTCAAAATGTACGGGGATGACAGGGTGATTTGTTTGGTATATTTGGTTAGCTAAATCAATATAACGCGATGTTTCTTCAATAACTCGCTGTTGTTGCAACGGACTTAGCTCAGGGGTCATTCAAATAAATTAAGATTATCTATTAGAGAACGCACTTCTTGTCGCGCTGCGACATGTGACAAACTGCTTACTTTTTCAATATCTAATACCGTCAAGCCGTTTGGGAACAGTTCTTTATAGATGACTCGCTCATAGAGGCCCGGCACATATCGAAACATAATCCGCTTCTGTAATGCTTCCAACGCATCATGCACACGCTTATTATTTCTTGAGTCTAACGATGCTAAACGCGTTCGTACAACCACCCAATCCATCGGCGGTTTACCACTAGCTGAGCGGTATTTACGGCTATCCCACACCATTTCGCTGTAAAAGCTCAGTTTTTTTACTTGAAAATTTGTTGATGACACCTCACCTAACAAATCCAAATCAATAAAACTATCATTAAGTGGCGTCACTAACGTATCGGCAAGGGCGTGTGCTAAACGGGATAAATAGGTGTCGTTGCCAGGGCAATCGATAACAATATAATCAACTTTTTTCTTATGGAGGTCTAAGCCCGCCTGAAGATTCTTTTGGTCTTCTATCTCTCTGTCTTTAATCAAACTGGCTTCTGATTGCGCCACAACAATAAACTCTGGCATCGTCACTTTCGCACCGCCATTCACCATAAAGGTTTGCCTATTCTGCAGGTATCTGGCAACACTCTTTTGGCGTGAATCAAGGTCGATAACCGCAACTTTTTTTCCCACATCTAACAAACCCACAACAATGTGCATCGCCAAAGTAGATTTACCGGTACCACCTTTTTCATTCCCTAAAACAATTAGGTGCGCATCTTTGTTATCCATAAATCCCAATCTTCCTGCCAGGTACTGTCTAGCCAGTATTGTCGATTAAAGTGTTTCTAAATCAAACTCAACAAGCGGATTCGTTTCTTCTTCGTAATTAACAGACTCTAATTCAAAACCAAACAAATTAAGGAATTCTTTTTTGTAACTGGCGTAATCCGTTAATTCAAATAAATTCTCGGTTGTTACCTTTGGCCAAATATCAACGCACTTTTGTTGCACATCATCACGCAATTCCCAATCATCTAAACGTAAACGGTTGGTATCATCTAGGTTTTGTTCTGCACCACCATTAAACAACTGCGTTCTAAACAGGCGGTTAATCTGTTCGATACAACCCTCGTGGATACCGTCCTCTTTCATCACTTTAAATACCATCGAAATGTACAACGGCATCACAGGAATCGCTGAACTGGCTTGCGTAACAACAGACTTCAGAACGGCAACATTAGCGCCACCATTGCTTACTTTAAGCTTAGTATCGATAGCATTGGCTGCACGGTCCAAATCCATTTTGGCTTTACCTAAGGCGCCATCCCAATAGATAGGCCACGTGATGGCGGTACCAATGTAGCTGTACGCAACGGATTGGCAACCGTCCGCCAATACACCCGCATCAGCCAATGCATCCATCCATAATTCCCAATCTTCACCCCCCATTACCGTGATGGTGTCTGCTATTTCTTGCTCCGTAGCTGGCTCTACTTCAGTTTCAATAATCATGTCTTTATTGGTATCAATCGCTGTGGACTTATACGTTTCACCAATGGGCTTTAAACATGAGCGAGTGACAACATCCGAACCCGGTACTTTACGAACCGGCGAGGCCAACGAGTAAATAACTAAATCCACTTGGCCCAAATCTTCTTTAATTAAATCAATCGTTTTTTGTTTCGCTTCGTTTGAA
>DUCA01000158.1 GCA_012960055.1 Cycloclasticus sp. | reverse complement strand
ACCTTAGTCATGCTAGCCCAACAAGATTTAAGCGCTGATGATGTGCTAAAAGAACTCGAACGCCGCTTTGGCCTATCTGGCTTGGATGAAAAAGCAAGTAGAACCAAGTAGAATACCCCTTTCAACTCACCTTATTTAGGGGCGCATATGGCCGGCATCGGTATTTGGCAGTTAGTTATCATTCTTGTTATTGTGCTCTTATTATTTGGCACTAAACGTTTAAAAAACTTAGGCGGTGATTTAGGCGGCGCCATCAAAGGGTTTAAAGGCGCAATAAAGCAAGGCGAAGCTGATAAAAACGTTAGCTAGCGTTAACACCCATCGTCAAATGAACGCTTTCTTATTCATTCTCATACTCATTATGTCATCACCCAGCTTCTCAACCACGCTCGAACTAAAGGCCTGCCCTAATACGCATAATTGCGTCTCTAGCACAGCAAGCGATGGGCACGCGATAAAGCCATTTATACTCGCAAACAACTCAAAATTAGACATCCTAAAACTTATCCAATTGATTAATAACTCTGACTCAAACGTTAGCGCCATCCATGATGGCCAACATATTCATGCGACCTTCACTAGCCGTGTTTTTGGCTTCGTTGATGATTTGGATTTAATTATTAACCCAACACAAAACATCATTCACGTTCGCTCTGCATCAAGAACCGGCCATTACGATTTTGGCGTAAATAGACGTCGAGTTAATAAACTACGCGGCCTATTCAAAGACGCCGGAGTTATCCAATGATGCCCGCGGCTCCCCCGCTATCATCCTTCCCAAAGTATTGGGCTGAATGTTACGGTGTTGCGCCTTTTTTACCCACCTCTCGCGAAGAAATGGATGCACTCGGTTGGGACAGTTGCGACATCATCGTCGTCACCGGCGATGCGTATGTAGACCACCCCAGCTTTGGCATGGCGGTTATCGGTCGGCTACTAGAAAAGCAAGGCTTCCGTGTTGGTATTATTGACCAACCGAATTGGCAAAGCGCCGATGATTTTTCGCTGTTAGGCAAACCTAATTTATTTTTTGGCATTGCCGCCGGCAACATGGATTCGATGATCAACCGCTATACGGCTGACAAACGCGCCCGCTCTGATGATGCCTATTCACCTGACGACAAAGCCGGCCATCGACCCGATCGCGCCGTGATTGTTTATACGCAACGCTGTAAAGAAGCGTTCCCAACAACCCCTATTGTTATTGGTAGCATAGAAGCCAGCCTACGCCGTATCGCTCATTACGACTATTGGGATGACGAAGTCAGGCGCTCTGTGCTGGTTGATTCGCAAGCCGATATATTGCTCTACGGCAACGCAGAACGCGCCATTACAGAATTAGCGCACCGCTTATCACAAAACGAGCCGGTTCAAAACATTACCGATATTCGTGGCACAGCCTTTATTCGTCAAACATTGCCAGATGGTTGGACATTAATTGATTCAACCCGCGTTGATAGACCAGGTAAAATCGAACCGCACAACAATCCGTACCAGTCAGATGAAGAGCTCGCTGCGGCAACAGGCGGCAAGTGCCAAATCAGCAGCGGCGATCAAAATGCAGACGGCAGCCAAGTTGTTACGCTCACCTTTTTGCCCAAACACAGTAAAACTGACCGTGCAAAAACCGTTATTCGTTTACCCTCGTATAAAAAAGTGAAAAGCGACCCTGTGTTATACGCGCACGCATCACGGGTTTTACATTTAGAAACCAACCCGGGAAATGCACGGGCACTCATTCAAAATAACGACGGCAAAGACGTTTGGTTAAACCCGCCCCCCATTCCATTATCAACAGAAGAAATGGACGAGGTGTTTGGCCTGCCTTACCAGCGTGTTCCGCACCCAAAATATGAAGGAAAACAGATACCTGCCTACGAGATGATTCGTTTTTCCATCAACATCATGCGCGGCTGTTTTGGTGGCTGTACATTCTGCTCCATTACCGAGCACGAAGGGCGCATTATTCAAAATCGTTCCGAGCAATCCATTTTGAACGAGATAGAAGACATTCGCGACAAAACACCAGGGTTTACCGGCATAATATCCGATCTTGGCGGACCAACTGCCAATATGTACCGCCTTTCCTGTAAAGACCCGAAAATTGAAGCCGCCTGTCGCCTACCCTCTTGCGTCTACCCCGGCATTTGCCCTAACCTTAATACCGATCACGATCCACTCATTAGGCTGTATAAAAAAGCGCGCAAGATTAAAGGCGTTAAACGCATTTTAATCGCTTCTGGCCTGCGTTACGATTTAGCCGTTGAGTCGCCAGAATATGTGGAAGAACTGGTTACCCATCACGTCGGCGGCTATTTAAAAATCGCCCCTGAACATACTGAAGAAGCGCCATTATCAAAAATGATGAAGCCCGGTATCGGCACCTACGACCGGTTCAAAACGATGTTCGAAAAATTCACCAAAAAGGCAGGTAAAAAACAGTATCTGATCCCGTACTTTATTGCCGCACACCCCGGCACCGAAGATGAAGACATGGTGAACCTTGCGCTTTGGCTAAAGAAAAATAAATTCCAAGCTGATCAAGTGCAAACCTTTTACCCATCACCGATGGCGACGGCCACCACGATGTATCACACCGGTAGAAACCCGCTTAAAGGCCTGAGTTACAAAAGCGAAAGAATAAACACCGTAAAAAAAATCGAGCAACGTCGTTTACACAAAGCCTTATTGCGTTATCACGACGCTAATAACTGGCGCGTGATTAAAGACCTATTGCTAAAAATGGGTAAAAAGAACCTCATTGGTGATGGGCCCAATTGCCTTATTCCGAGCAAACTTCCCACTGGAAAACAACGCTCA
>DUCA01000157.1 GCA_012960055.1 Cycloclasticus sp. | reverse complement strand
ATTTTGTCGTTAGGGACATCGAGAATAGCGCAGTCATCACCTATGCCTAATTCAGGCGGGACACCTTGCAATGAGTTCCGCGTAAAAAACTCATCAATGATGGAAAATTCGGACGATGACATGCCGTCAAACTAACTCGTTTTTTTCTTGCCTTTCGCTTTGGCTTTAATTTCAACAGATCGGTGTTTTTTAGCCAACTTATCCAAGATACTGTTCACGTAAGCATGACTTTTTTCTGAACCAAAGCTTTTAGCTAAGTTAATGGATTCATTAATTGCGACGCGATAGGGAACCTCGGGCTTAAACATCAGCTCGTACGAACCTAAACGTAACACCGCCTTTTCAATAGGGTCTATTTTTTCAATGCCGCGCGTTGTGAATTCGCCGATGGCATCATCAAGTTCGCCCAATTTGTCCACAACACCGGTTAACAACAGCTCAAAATATGCCTTATGGTATTTCGGTGTTTCCGGGTCGTTTTCAAACTGCTGAACAATCTCTTGCAAGTTTTGCCCTGTTATCTGCCATTGATACAAGCCCTGAAGTGCAACATGCCTTGCGTTACTTTTAGGTGAGCTCATTCGGCGTCAATCACCTTTAATACGTTAACCATCTCAATCGCTGCCAGTGCCGCTTCTGCGCCTTTGTTGCCGGCTTTTGTGCCCGCACGCTCAATGGCTTGCTCAATGGAGTCAACCGTTAACACGCCAAATGTAACAGGCAGATTAGCTTGCAGTGACACCATCGCTAAGCCTTTGGTTACTTCGCCCGATACGTATTCGAAATGCGGTGTGCCACCACGAATAACCGCACCCAAGCCAATAATAGCATCGTATTTTTGCTTTGCTGCTAAACGTTGCGCGGCCAATGGCATTTCAAATGCACCCGGCACTTTGACCACATCAATGTTTTTGATATCTGCGCCGTGACGCAGCAATGTATCAATCGCGCCGCCTTCTAATTGGTCAACAATAAAGCTATTAAAACGACCCACTAACAAACAAAAACGCGCATCACGCACGATCATGTTTCCTTCAATTAATTTTGCTTCCGCCATTTTCAAGCCCATGTAAATTTTCAAGTATCGCTTATTATATCAGTGTTCTTAAGCACTAATCCAAAGAGACGTGCTCAACAATCTCAATATCGAAACCGGCCAAACCGGTGTATTTTGTTTGAGATCCCAATAACTTTAATTTATTAATTCCAAGCTCAGACAATATCTGACAACCTACACCCACCGTTCTAGGGTCAATTGATTGCGAAGAAACGGGCTTATACACGCCTTTTTCTTTTAGCTCTTGTTCATGAATAAACTCGACAATAGATTGATCGTCTTCCTTATTGCGAATCAAAATTAAGGCGCCACGCCCTTCTTCTACAATTTTACGCATCACATCCGGTAACGGGTAACGGTCACTTTCTTTAGCGTGCAATAAGTCAGCCAATGTACTTTTTGCACTGACACGAACTAAAACAGGATCATCCGTTCTCACATCGCCATACGTTAAAGCAAGGTGAAGCTTATTATCAATTTGATCTTGAAATGCATACAGCCTAAACTCACCATATTCAGTTGGATACTGACAACTACTGACCAGCTCAACATTCTTTTCATTTTGAATGCGATAATGAATTAAATCGGCAATCGTGCCAATTTTCAGCTCATGCTTTTCTGCAAACACCTTCAAATCATCTCGGCGCGCCATGCTGCCATCATCATTTAATATTTCAACAATCACGGCCGCTGGTTCTGCACCCGCTAACCGAGCCAAATCACAACCCGCCTCTGTATGGCCAGTACGGTTAAGCACACCACCAGATTGCGCCATTAAGGGAAAAATATGCCCCGGCTGTACAACATCCGTTGGCATTGCATCCGCTTTCACAGCGACTTGAATTGTTTTTGCACGGTCTGCTGCAGAAATACCGGTTGTGACACCCTCAGCAGCCTCAATTGAGACCGTGAAATTGGTGGAATACGCCGCTTGGTTATCATTTACCATCAACGGTAAACGCAATTGCTGGCAACGTTCACGCGTTAGCGTTAAGCAAATCAAACCACGCCCATAACTCGCCATGAAATTAACATCTTGCGGACGAACATGCTCTGCTACCATCAAAAGATCACCTTCATTTTCGCGATCTTCATCATCCATAATAATGACGATTTTACCCTGCTTTAAATCATCAATAATTTCTTGAGTTGTATTCATAGTCTCTTTTTGTACTGAATTCGCGCGTATTGTAGCCGATTCGCTGAACTATCTTTTTGATTATTTAAGTAGCCGAGTGAATCCGTTGTTTTTTAATCTGATTCAACGAGACTAATGCCCTTTGGGTAAAAAGCCGCTTTTACCAAGGAGCTCTTTGTAATCGACAACCTCATTAGTTTGCGAACCGCCCATCATCAAACGCTCTAAATAGCGCGCAATCACGTCCACCTCAAGGTTCACAGCATCACCTACTTTACGATTGCCTAAGGTTGTCATTTCAAGTGTGTGCGGCACAATATTCACCGAGAACGACGACTCATCGACGGTGTTCACCGTTAGGCTGATGCCATCGATACAAATGGAGCCTTTTTGCGCCACGTACCGCGCCAGTTCTTTTGGCATGGCAAAGATAAAACGAACTGAGCGTGCATCGGCTTTACGCTCGGTAATTTGAGCGACACCATCCACATGACCACTGACCATATGGCCGCCCAATCGCGTTTGCGCTTGTAAAGCACACTCTAAATTAACGGCTGAACCGGCTTTAATATTGCCCATTGTCGTTGCCGACAAGGTTTCATTCGACACGTCGGCTACAAATTGCCCCGGCGTTAAT
>DUCA01000156.1:9833-17133 GCA_012960055.1 Cycloclasticus sp. | reverse complement strand
ACGTCGGCAAGAATTTCAGCATCCAATAGCGCGCCATGTAACTGACGTTGGCTGTTATCTATCTCGTAACGCTTACACAAAGCATCCAAACTATTACGCTGACCGGGGAACATTTTACGCGCCATATGCAAGGAATCGATGATCTCGCACCACGACGCCATATTGGCGTGTTCAGAGCCCATCAAACGGTATTCATGGTTGATAAATCCGACGTCAAATGCCGCGTTATGAATCACCACTTCAGCACCTTGCAAGTACTTAAAAAGTTCTTCGGCTATGTCTTCATACAAGGGTTTATCCGACAGGAACTCACGGGTTAAACCATGCACAGCCACAGCGCCTTCATCAATGTCGCGTTGTGGGTTTAAATAGTAATGGAAATTATTGCCGGTTAGGCGACGGTTAATCACCTCAACACAACCCACCTCAATAATTCGGTGGCCTTGTCTTGGCTCAAGCCCTGTGGTTTCTGTATCGAGAATAATTTGTCTCATAACGAATCAATCCCCATATTGGCTAATTCATCGGCTCGGTCATTACCCAGGTTACCGCTGTGGCCTTTAACCCAGACCCATTCAATGGTATGCGCTTGGGTCAACGCATCTAACGCTTGCCACAGGTCGACATTTTTAACCGGCTTTCTGCTGGCGGTTTTCCAATTACGTTTTTTCCAATTCGGTAGCCATTCATTAATTCCGTTTAGTACGTATTTTGAATCGCTGTTTATGGTTAAATAACTGGGTTCTTTTAAGGCTTTAAGCGCTTCGATTACCGCGGTCATTTCCATTCGGTTATTGGTGGTTTCAGGCTCGCCACCGTAAATTTCTTTACGTTTGCCGTTGTAATTAAGGCTTGCACCCCAACCGCCAATACCCGGGTTTCCACGGCATGCGCCGTCAGTGTATATTTGCACGCTTTTTTTCAACATGTATTGTCTTTGTTGCTGGTTTTGCTAGAGGTGATGACATGAATTTATTCTTTAAATCTTGCAGATGGAAAACCGACGTGCCACCTGATACACGTTTTACTCCCATCACAAAATAGGCCGCTGGAACAAAGGGCAGCCACGATGCTATTTTTCCAACCACTGTTTGTTTGCTATTGCTTGCTGAGCGTTTCTTAGCCAGTGGGAATAAGCAACAGCCTTGACTAACTTCAATCTCAAAGTTTAATAATTTTAACCAATCAATCACTCGATAACGACTAATAAAACGCCCATTCCAAGGTGTTTTTTGTTTAAACCTTGGGTGAAATCGAGGTAAATGCCAAAACGCCCACGGGTTAAAGCCCATTAATAAAACGATGCCTTCTGGCTTCAACACCCGACTGACCTCACGCAACACTTGGTGAGGATCATCTTCAAATTCTAAGGTATGCGGCATAATGACAATATCAACGCTGTGGGTATCAATCGGTAAACTTTCAGCTTCTCCAACAACACGCGTATATTGAGTCGAATCATTCGTTGTGTGGTCTAAAATCGTATAATGCGCAAATCGCATGGCTTGGTGAAATTCTTCTTCCCAACCAACGAAATCCAGTTGTAACACTTCGACCCTAAAATTTTCACTCAGCTTAGCGCTTAATAAATTAGCCTCAGCGTGCCTATAGGCCTCACCAATTGGTGTTTCAAACCAATGACGAAGTTCAATGGGTCCGTCTATGTGTGAGATTTTTTCATTCGACATGGTTTAAACAATCTATAATTGGCTGACTAACATTAACCCCAATATTCATCGTCCTCAATGCATTATTTAATCACAAATAAACCGCTTAAGTTTCTTTTATTTATTAGCTCTTTTGCGCTTATTTCGTGCGCTCCATCAAAAATTAGACCACTTGAAGCGACTAAGTTCATCAAAATTGTAGATGCCCCATCCATCTCTTCACCGCTCATCGAGAAAACGATTCAGCCCGCTGTTGTCGTGTTACCAAAAACCTTATGGCAACGACTCTTTGCGTTGTATCAACTACCCGCCATCAATAATAAGCTCGTTCAGGCTGAAATTAATTGGTATAGCCGGCACCCTGAGTACTTACACCGTGTACAAAAAAATGCCGCGCCTTACCTTTTTTATATTGTGAATGAAATTGAAAAACGCGGTATTCCTGGTGAATTAGCCCTGCTACCGATTGTAGAAAGTGCTTATCGACCCTTTGCCTACTCACACGGTAGAGCCGCTGGGCTTTGGCAATTTATCCCATCAACCGGGCGCGCTTTTGGGCTTGAACAAACTTGGTGGTATGACGGACGACGTGATGTTTATACCTCCACCACCGCGGCGCTTAATTACCTTACTCAGCTGTCTAAGCGCTTTGATAACAACTGGTTATTGGGTTTAGCGGCATACAATGCTGGCGGCGGGACCCTTTCTTCTGCCATTCGCAAAAACAAGCGAGCCGGTAAGCCTCATGATTTTTGGTCGTTATCGCTAGGCAAGGAAACCAAACACTACGTACCTAAGCTTATCGCCATTGCCACTATTATGGCGAACGCTGAAAAGTACAATTTCAAACTGCTACCCATTCCAAACAAACCATTTTTTGAACGTGTTGATATTGTCAAACAAATCGACTTGGCTAGAGCAGCTGAATTAGCAGATATTAGCATTGAAGAGCTGTACGTTTTAAACCCTTCTTACAACCAGTGGGCGACAAGCCCTACTGGGCCACATTACCTGTTAATTCCTATCGAAAAGGCGCCCCTTTTTAAATCACGTATCGCAGAAATTTTTGATTCGCAAAGGCTAAAGTGGGTTCGACATAAGGTAAAGTCTGGAGAAACCATCGGTCATATTGCAAGACGTTATCGAACAACGGTTGCGCAAATAAGGCAGGCTAATGGCATTCGTAATAACACCATTAGAGCGGGCAAACATTTATTGATCCCCACTGCTAATTACAACACCGCCCTGTATTCCAATAGTGTTGCGATGCGAAAAAATGCGATTATTAATACCGCGCGCAAAGGCTACAAAATCGAGTATCGCATTCAATCGGGTGATTCTTTTTGGGCTATCGCCAAACAATATCAAGTAGGTGTTCGCCAACTGGCCAAGTGGAATGCCATGGCACCGAGTGATACCTTAAGAATTGGGCAAAAATTAGTGATATGGGGCAAACATTCGCATTCTAGCCCAACGACTCAATTAACCCGTTCACGTAAGAACCAAACCATTCGTTACACGATTAGAAATGGCGATTCTTTGTACCTCATTTCGAAAAAGTTTAAAGTCAGTATTGACGATCTAAAACGCTGGAACGTCTTAAATAAGAAATACTTAAAACCCGGTCAAACGCTTAAAATTATTATCGATGTCACTCGCTCTTAAACAGTAAACAGCTCACTTCATGACTAGGACTTAAGCGAATATTTGCTGGTTTCTGTTCACTACATTGCGGCATGGCTTGCCCACAACGGGTATGAAAATGACAACCACTTGGTGGGTTAGACGGTGACGGCATATTATCTGGCAGCTTAATCACTTTTCGCTGCTGTTGCTTGTCCCACGTTGGCACCGCATCGATTAACGCCTTTGTATACGGGTGCGCAGGTTTTTTTAACACGTCTTCAACCGAACCCTCTTCTACAATACGCCCTAAATACATCACCGCGACGGTATCAGCCAAATAAGATACCACCGACAAATCATGCGTGATAAATAAATAACTCAGACCCTGTTCTTTTTGTAACCCCTTCAGCAAGTTCAATACTTGCGCTTGTACTGACACATCTAACGCACTGGTCGGCTCATCACAAACAATAACGGATGGCTTAACCGCTAATGCGCGTGCGATACACAGTCGCTGGCGTTGGCCACCTGAAAACTCATGTGGGTAACGTTGCCTAACATCGGTGCTCAGCCCAACCTTAAGCAATAACTCATCGCATTGTTGCTGCACCTCAGCATCACTTAAATTGGGTCTTAAGGCTTTCAAGCCTTCTTCCAATATATCGCCCACCAACATTCTAGGATTCATGGATGAAAACGGGTCTTGAAAGATAATTTGTAATTGCTCGCGATAGCCACTGAAGTCTTGTTCGCTAAGCGCTGTTAAATCACAGCCATCGTAATGGACTTGACCCGACGTTAGCGGCAGTAGCCTCAACAACCCTTTGCCTAAGGTGGTTTTGCCACAGCCAGATTCGCCCACTAAAGCCGTGGTGGTACCTGGTTGTAATTCGAAACTCACCCCGTCCACCGCTTTAACCTGTCCGACTGTCCGCTTCAGTAAGCCTTTTTTAATCGGGAAATGAATTTTCACGTTCTTGACCGTCAATGAAGACTTCCCAAGCGTCTGATTGTTTGGAGAAACGGGCATCGATGGGACGTGTTCTCTGCGCACAAGCTCAGTATGCTTGACACAACGTACTTGGTGAACCTGAGATAACGCTTGCCATTTGACCTCTGTGCCTTCATCACAATTAGCTTCTTTATAATCACAACGCTCGGCAAAACGACAGCCGCTAAACTCAGCTGACAACTTAGGTACGGAACCCGATAAGGTCACCAGTGCTTCCTCACGTTTATCCATTTTGGGCAGTGAATCAAACAGCCGCTGGCTATAGGGATGCGCAGGGCGTGTAAAAAAATCGTCACGCCGGGCCACTTCAACCAATTGACCCGCATACATAACGGCCACCCTGTCAGCGATGTCCGCAACAATGCCGAGGTCGTGGGTAATAATCCACAACGACATACCTGTTTGACGCTGCAGGTCTTTTAATAACTGTAAAATTTGCGCTTGAATCGTCACGTCCAAAGCCGTAGTAGGCTCATCGGCTATCAGCAAATCGGGCTCATTCGCCAGCGCCATCGCAATCATCACGCGCTGACGCATACCCCCTGACAATTGATGTGGAAACGCCGCATAGCGCTCTTCCGCATCCGGCATCCCTACCTGCTTAATTAAACTAATAACCTTCGCCCGAACAACAGCCGCCGCTTGTCGTTTATGTAGGATGACTGTTTCAGCAATTTGTTCACCAATACTCATCACTGGATTCAATGATGTCATTGGGTCTTGGAAGATCATGGAGATACGCGCACCACGAATATCGCGCATATCTTTTTCAGGCATCCGCAGTAAATCCACACCACGGTAAAGCACCTTTCCCGCCGTTATTTGCGCATTGCTTGGCAATAAGCGTAACACTGACAAGGCGGACACAGACTTACCACAACCGCTCTCACCGACTAAGGCAAACGTTTCCCCTTCAGCAATATCAAAGCTTATGCCATCAACAGCCCTTAGGGTGTCAGGCTGTTGATTAAACTGGGTTTTTAAGCCTTGAATTGATAATAAGGGTTGCGACATACTGCTTACGCTTTTAACAGGTCCACAACGGCGTTTAAACCCGCGTTATTTAACTGAATATCCGTTTGTTCTTGTACCGTCGGTTTGGCGTGATAGGCGACACTTAAGCCCGCTTCATTCATCATCAATAAATCATTCGCCCCATCACCCATGGCAATGACTTGCTCGGTTTCAATCGCTAATTCATTCACTAACGCTAGTAGCAGATCCGCCTTCGCTTGTGCACCAATAATTGCACCAACCACTTTTCCGGTTAAACGACCGTCTTCTACGCCTAAGGTATTAGCTAAGGTGTAATCTAAGCCTAGCCTATCTTTTAATTTATCCGTGAAGAAGGTAAAACCACCGGATACCAAGGCCAGTTTAATATTTGATTCTTTAAGGAAAGCAATCAACTCTTGCGCCCCTGGGTTAAGCGTTAAGCGCTCGTCATACACCCGCTGAAGCTCTTCTACAGGCAGACCTTTCAACAAGGCGACACGCTGCGTTAACGATGATTCAAAGTCCAGCTCACCTCGCATAGCGGCTTCTGTTATCGCTGACACTTGCGCCTTAATGCCCAACATATCTGCAATTTCATCGATACATTCAATGGAGATAAGCGTCGAGTCCATATCCGTCACGAGTAGGCGAACAGCCTGGCCATCGAATGAATCATTTAGAACGTTCACATCACAACTGAGCTGTTCGCGTATAGCCGTTAAATCAACAGACTCGTTAGAATCTAAGGTATAAAAATTTGCCTTAGCGATTGGTGTTTTAGAAAATGCTATTTCAATTGAATTTAATTCATTAATCGAGAAACTATTTTTATGGAAAATATATTTATTCATTTATCAAAATTTATAAGTTTTATTTAAAGTAAATTATGTTAATTATTGGAGCGAGGATCAAAGGCATCACGCACTACATCGGCAAATAAATTGGCCGCCAACACTAGCGTAAACATGAAAATAAAAGATGCCGCCAATGACCACCAAACAATGGGCTCACGCGCCATTTCAAGTCGAGAGGTATTAATCATATTGCCCCAACTGTAGGTCGATGGGTCAACGCCAATATTAATATAGGAAAGCACCGCTTCGGCAAGCACCAAGCCACTGAAATCCAGCACCACGGTAATCATGACCAAGTGCATAACATTTGGCAGCACATGGCGTTTTAATAATTGCAGGCGCTTCACTCCCAAGGCTTGCGCCGCTACCACGTAATCCATTTCACGTATCTTCAAGGTTTCTGCGCGTAATAAACGGCACAACCCCGTCCAACTGGTAACACCCAAAATCATGCAAAGCAGTAATAAACGCATATCGGCTCTATCTTCAACGGTGGTAAACAACTCGGGGTTATTGGCCATATACACCTGCGCCATTAAAATAGCCGCTGCAATCAGTAACACGCTGGGTATCGAGCTGAGCGTGGTATAGAGGTATTGGATAACATCGTCGATCCAGCCTCGAAAGAAACCTGCCATCAAACCCAAACTAATCGCTATAGGCAGCATAACGATGGTGGTTAAAGAACCAATCACCAAACCGGTTCTGATACTTTTAATGGCTTGATACAAAACATCTTCGCCCACTTTATCGGTGCCTAAAATATGGTAGTAAGGCGCTAAATTTGCCATCGCGCCTAACCAGAAGAAAACGCCCAATAGGGTCAATAAGCAAACCTTAAAACCGCTGGCTTCACGCGTAAATGGCTGCCTACCGCTGATTAACTTTATAAAAAGCACCAACAGCAACCAAGCCAGTATGGCCCATCCAACGCCTGTCCGTATTTTATTGTTAATATCGGCGCTTTTTTCATTTTCCGGATCCGCTAAATGGGAGCCTGCAAAAAATAACCGCGGGTAGTGCCATTGCGATTTACCTTCACTATTAACAGCCATTTCCTTGGCATAGGCTGTATGCGCAAACGGCATTGAATAGGTTTTCTCAACACGTGTTCTTATCGGTGTTAACACGATATCCAGCAGGCT
>DUCA01000156.1:2848-9823 GCA_012960055.1 Cycloclasticus sp. | reverse complement strand
AGCGTTTGTGCGTGTTCACTTATCTCACCACTGGCCAGCTTGTCATGGTGCTGTACACGTACTGAATCCAATACACCGGTAAGAATAAACAGCAAAAGTATGGTTAAAGAAACAACCCCTACTTTGCTTTGAAAAACCTGCCGCCAAGGGCGCCTTAAATGTTCCTTTTTACTACTTGTCCAAGCCGCGTACATACCCGCTATAACCAACGAAAACACAGCAACATCTGTCCATAGAAACGTCAACATCAATCCAATCTAACCCGTGGGTCAACTAAGGTGTATGAAATATCTGTTAACAACAAGCCGATGATATATAAAAACGAGCCCAAAAAAACCATCGAACGTACAATCGCAAAATCTTGGCTACTGATTGCGTCAATGGTGTAACTACCCAGCCCGGGTATGCCGAAGAATGATTCAGTGATTAAACTGCCCATAAACAACAACGGCAAAATGACCACGATGCCGGTCAATATAGGAATCATCGCATTTTTTAACACGTGCTTAAATAAAATTTGTAAGTCCGATAAACCCTTCGCTTTTGCTGTTCTGACATAATCTTTAGCCGACTCCTCCAAAAACAAGGTTCGATACCAACGCACGCCTGAGCCTAACCCACCTACAACACCAATTAATACCGGTAAAATAATAAACCTGACAGCATCCATGCCCGGCGCATAGCCAGAAATAGGCGTTAAAACGAGGAGTTTGCCGATGAAATACTGCCCAGCAATGATATAAAACAAGCCGGAAATAGACATTAATGTAATACAAATAAACAAGCCGCCAAATTCCAAGTAACTACCACGATAAAAAATCAGCAACAGCGCGAACGTGATGTTCGCCAACACGCCAAAAATTAACGATGGAATAGCAATCGCCAAACTTGGCCACATCCGTTGCGAGATATCCGCGACAATATCGCGACCGTTATCAGACGCACCCAAATCAAACACCAATAGACCCACTGATTTTTCAAAGAAAATAGTTTTATACGCCTTTGCAAAACCTTGTTCCTGCTCATTCCATAATAAAGGCAAATCGTAACCACGCTGCGCTTTCCAATTATCCACAGCGGCTTGTGAAACGTACTTATCGCCCAATTGCATACGTGCCATGTCATCCGGCGTATTCACCACAAAAAACAGTACGAACGTTAGAATATTAACCCCCACCAATACAGGCAAAACATACAATAAACGGCGAAGTATATAATTGATCATAGAGCGGTCGAGCGTTCAATACGTCGGTAAATTACATACGCGGGCATTAACAGACAGATAAATATCAACAGCAGCACGGCCAATGGCCAATAAACGGGTTTGTTCCATGTCGCTTGATAGTGCTGGCGCAGTGTCGGGTCTATATTGATATATTTTGTTTTATTATTCGCCATCAAATTTGGATTCACGTTTTTATACCACGCATGATGTAATGAAAAGGCTTTAGGGTGAAAACCCCACAACCACGGTGCATCATCTCGTGTGATATCAATCATTCGGTTAATAATCGCTTGCCGTTGTGGTGTATTGTCCATGGTACTCATTGTTTCAAATAAAGCATCAAACTGTGCATTTTGATAATTTGCCGCATTCTCGCCGCCGTGCACGGCCTTGGCATTTTTACCGTATAGCAAAAATAAAAAGTTCTCAGGGTCCGGGTAATCAGCATTCCAGCCCCACATAAACATTTGCGAATTGCCGTTTCGCATTTTTTCTTGGAAACGGTTGTAATCTGTGCCACGTACCACCAATTGAATATTTAGTTTATTAAATTGCTTACGCAACCAGTTCAACCTTGCTTTACTGTCTGGCCCACTGTCCATCGTGTCAAAATATAACACCAACGGCTTAGCCGTTGATGGATCAATTCCGTTAGCGTAGCCCGCCTCTGCCAGCAACGCTTTTGCATCATCAACAGGGCGCCTGATTAAGCCATTTTGCAACGTGTAAACCGTAGGATTAATGCCTTTATTTCCAGCAATATGGCCAAAGATTCCTGGCGGAATAATGCTCTGAGCGGGCACGCCACGGCCATTTTGGAAAATTGAAATATACTCTTCATAATCAACCACAATCGAAATAGCTTGACGGAGTTTCTTTGCTTTCTCAGTGTAGCCGCCAACCACCTTATCCAGCATATTAAAACCCATGTAATAACTGGAGGTTGTCACCGCCGTTTGCAGGCCAATCCCCCGTCCAACCATGTCCTGTGTTAAACCAACCTCACCAGCCGCTGAGAAGCTGACCGCTTGATCAAAGCTATCTGAACTGATACCCGATGAATCGTAATAGCCTTGCAAGAATTTATTCCAATATGGAATGCTCTCTTTTTCCAATGAAAAAATCACTTTATCCGTTAGTGGCAGCTTTTTTCCTGCATCGTTCAGCAAACCTTTCTCTCTAGAATCTTTAGCACCTTGCGTTGGATAGAACTCATCGTGAAAATTGGGGTTTTTCGCCAATACCATTCGTCGATTGGGATTATTCTCACGTAAATAGTAAGGCCCTGTTCCCACGGGAAACCAATCTAAGCTGATGTTTTTCTTCTGTAAATAAGAGTGACTATAAAATTCATCTGCCTCCCAAGGCATCGGCGCAAAGAACGGCATGGCCAACCAATTGACAAATTGGGGATACTTGCCTTTTATACGGATACTAAAGTGCAAGGCATCGATTCGTTTAACACCCCACATAGACTCGGACTGTAGTCGCTGTGTTTTACGTAACGCAGGATGTTGTTTTTTTAACGCCGCTTGTTTTTTCGAAAACTCAGTAAAACCAACAATATACTTGGCCATTAAACCCGCTATCGGGGATTGTGTGACAGGATCTGCTAATCGTTTGATTTGGTAAATAAAGTCATCAGATGTTAATTGCCGAGTGCTCAAAGGCAAACTATAGACGTCATCCCCTTTCCAGTCAGCCGGTAGCTTTGTATGTAGCCCTTCATTAAAACTTGGGTGCGGTTGAAAATGAACCTCTGGCCTAATCGATAGTTGATATTCGCTGTAGGCAATGTCTGCATCAAGCACATCAACAGGTAATTGCACGCCTTCATGATTAAAATAAGTCACCGTTGGCATTGAGGCTGCTAATAACGGCTCCAGCTGATAAGGCCTCTTGAGGTAATGGTATTGAAAAAGAGGTTCGTAGACTTGCGCGATAATGGCGTATTCATTTGAGCTGTACGCCTTTGCTGGGTCTAAGTGTTTGGGGCGTTCAGAAAAAGCCGTGTAGATAATCTTGCCGTTCTCATCAGCTTGCGAATAAGGGTTGTTTAACGCTTTGTCTGAGCATGCTGACAGGAACAGCAGAAAGAAAATGACGATAGCATGCGTGATTAGTTTACTCATCGAGTTCAATGATAAGCGTTATGACGAGCGTAAAACCTGATCCTCGCCTTCACTTCGAGCAATAATGACGGCGCCACAAGAGTCACTAAACACGTTCACGCTGGTTCTGCACATATCAAGCACACGGTCTACCGCGAGAATCAACCCAATACCTTCCAATGGCAAACCAATGGTCGCCAAAATAATGCTAATCGCCACCAAGCTTGCAGCAGGAATTCCCGCAACGCCTATTGACGTAACTAAGGCCGTAATGACAATTAAAAATTGTTCCGTAAGCCCTAAGTCTAGCCCATATGCTTGTGCAATAAACATCGCTGCAACACATTCATATAAGGCCGTACCATCCATGTTGATGGTGGCGCCCAGTGGTAATACAAAACTGCTGGTTCTATTCGAGACACCTGCATTTTTTTCAACGCATTCTAGGGTTATTGGAAGCGTTGCAGACGATGAACTGGTGGAAAAAGACGTTAGTAAAGCCGGCATCATGGCCTTGTAATGACGAAGGGGGTTAACGCCACCTAAGTACTTCAATACGATGGGCATCACCAGAAACATATGAACAGCTAAAGCGAACAACACGGTAAAGAAGAAATACGCTAACGGTAAGAATGCAGCCAGACCCGTAGAAGCAACCACTTTAGCCACCAAGCCAAACACACCAATGGGCGCAAACTTCATTACCCAGTCGGTCATTTTCATCATCACTTGTAAAACGGCATTCCAAAATGTCAGTAACACCGCTTTATTTTCTTTGGCAATTTGAGTCAAAAAATAGCCAAACAGAAGACCGAAAAATATCAATCCTAGCATTTGACCATTTGCGGCAGCTTCAACGATATTAGTCGGTACCATGCGTAAAAAGATACCGGTTAAATCACCCGCACCTTTACCTTCTACTTTGGCAGCAATATCGCTGATATCAGCCGTTAAGCCCACGCGGTCTCGAACCGGCTCACCATCTATAATGCCCGGCTCAACGACATTCACCAACAGTAAACCAATTAATATGGCCACAACACTGGTAGATAGGTAATAGGTAATGGTCTTACTACCTAAACGCCCGAGGCCACCTAAATTACCCATATTGCCTATGCCGCAAATAATGGATGAAAAAATAAGTGGCACAATCAGCATTTTTAAGGCGTTAAGAAATAGCGTTCCTAGAAATACATACGCATCATAGAATTGAAATGAACCAATCCCTGCTGTTTCGCCCGTAGAAACACCAGCAACAATAGCTAAGCCGATTGCTATAAAAATTTGCCAGTGTAGTTTCATTAGTCGTTACTCAGGTTTGTTAGCAAACACAACATCAGCATCAACACTCAAATTAGCTAATGAGGCTGCCAGCGTTACTTCGCCTTTTAAACGTGCTAAGAACTTTTTAAATGACTCACGAGAAGCGTCTGTAATATCCGTTTTATCACCGTCGGTAATTTTCTTCAATTCAATAATCACGGCGTCACCATTACTTAAAACGCTTTCCTTGAATGAAGGCTTACCGTCAGTCGGGTGCAACATACTAAAGGCGTCCCTCAATAAAACATCAGGAACGGATTTTTCATTTCGTGTTACCGGGCCCACATCAGTCAGCGTTACATCAGTCGCTTCAGTTAAGGAGTTAATCGATTCACCTGAGTTAATTTTAGCCATCAATGCGGTTGTTTTTTCTTTCAAAAAACGCCCAGCTTTATCAGATTTCACCGCTAACTCTACTGCGCCACGCACGTCGGCTAACGGCATAACAGATTCTTGCTTATGTTCTTTTATACGCAGTATAACCAGGTGCTCTGGTCCTACCTCAATGGCATCACTGTTATTACCCGCCAACACATCTTCACTGAAAACTGCATGACGTACTTTATCAGACGCCGCAACACCCTCTGCAACGTTTTTAGTAACGTTGTTTTGCTGTTTAATGGACAAGCCTAACTCTTCGACTAGAGCCTCTAGTCCATCAGGGTTTTCAAAGCCTAATTCAGCAAACCTTTCAGCCAACTGATAAAACGTCTCACTTGCTGTCGTTGTTTTTAGCAACTTCGCAACTTTATCTTTTACAACCGCATACGGTTGAATCTTATCTGCTTCTAGTTCCGTTAGTTTAATGATATGAAAACCATAGCTGGTTTGAACCACTTCACTCACGCCTCCCGCTTCAAGTGCTGACAGTGTCTTTTCAAACACAGGCGCCATCATGCCGTCAGTGATAATACCTAAATCACCACCCGAATTGGATGAGCCAATATCATCAGAGAATTGTTCGGCCATTTTCGCAAAGTCTTCACCATTATTAATTCTTGCCAAAACGTCTTCTGCTTGTTTTCTCTTTTTCTCCGCATTTACTTCAGTAGTGCCATCTGCAGCTTCAAAAAGAATATGACTGGCCCTACGGTGACCTAAGGCAGTAAAGCTTTGTCGTTCGCTATCATAAAAGGCCAATAACTCATCTTCCGATGGCTTAACGTCAGCCATTAAATCGTTCAAATTCAGTTCAACGTAATCGATAGACGCTTGTTCTGGAGTTTTATATAGGTGTTCATTTTCCGCATAGTTTTTAGTCACATCTGCATCTGTCACTGTCATATCCTTAATAACGGATTCTATAGATAATGAGATATAACGAATATCACGCGTTTGATTATTAAGACGATAGAAATCTTCTATTTCACTGTCATCGACTAGTGTTGTATTAACAATCGCATTAATAAATTGATCTCGTTCCAGACCTACTCTTACTTGTTGCACGAAGTCATTGGTCGTCATGCCACGTGCTTGAAGTAGCTGCGTATACGATTCTTTATCGAACCGTCCGTCTTTTTGAAACGCATCAATGGTGGAAACCACATCAAGAATAGCTTTTTCAGAGGCTATGTAACCGTCATTTTCTACCGTATGAAGCACCAACCGATCTTGTACTAAACGGTTTAATGATTCTAAGCGTATTGCTTCTTCATTAAACATATCCGGAGAATACTGGTCCGCATACTGCTTTTTTAATTGCGCCATGCGTCGCTGGTATGCATTATTTACATCGGCTTGATAAATCTTGTAGCCGGCCACTTCAGCAACGGGTGCTTCCGATCCCCCACTCGTGTAGTTTTGCAAACCAAACAGTGCAAAAGGAATCGAAATCATGATGAGGACAGCCATTCCAAGCCAGCCTTTAACGTGCGTTCTTAATTTATCTAACATAAATAAAACCTACTTAAAAAAAATCAAAAAAAAAATCCTAAGACCTTAAGGCCTTAGGATTGTTTTGGCAGTGCGGACGGGACTCGAACCAATCCATACATTAGTCAAAACAACCACTTAAAAAACTAAGCATACCAAAAACACACCAAGTTTATGTAAATGAATTTTATCACATAAAAATATTATAATTTTTGGAGAAACACGTAATAAAAAAACATACCAAATCCGTACCAAACGCAGCACATCCAGGCGCATTCCAGACCACTTCCTCACCAAATAGTACTTTATATTAGGCAAAAAAAAGCCATTAATTCGTTAAGAATTAATGGCTTATCTTTTACTGCTGTTGGCGGAGTGGACGGGACTCGAACCCGCGACCCCCGGCGTGACAGGCCGGTATTCTAACCAACTGAACTACCACTC
>DUCA01000156.1:0-2646 GCA_012960055.1 Cycloclasticus sp. | reverse complement strand
CCCTGTACGTGCAGAACGAGCTTTTACAGAGAATGTACCAAAGCCAATAAGCGAGATAGAGTCGCCAGCTTTAAGTGCTTCTGTGATTGAAGATAATGTTGCATCTAATGCGCGACCAGCGTCAGCTTTAGTAAGACCAGAGTCTTCTGCAATTGCGCCAATAAGTTCTGATTTATTCATGAAGTTCCCCCAAAGGATAGTTAATAATTTTATAAAATTTATTTTTTTGCTTTTGTATCAACACGGCTGATTCAGTCCGTTTACTCGCTAACACAACAGATGCATTTTATATCCTTTCACACCCCTTAGTGTCAAGCTACATAAGGCTTTTAAGTGTAAAAATTAATTTAACAGCAAATACTACCGAACATTGACTTTTAATCTTGTTTCTATATTAGCGATTTAATGCCCTGTTATTGTTTTGCTTTTTCCCATTTTAACTTTTTTATCTTGGTTTTTTGTAGGTTTATCAAGCGAGTTTTCTGGAAGCGGCGTTTTTTCCAATGCGACAGATAACACCTCGTCAATCCAGCGTACAGGAATGATTTTCAGGTGTTGTTTTATATTAGCCGGCATTTCCACCAAATCTTTTTCGTTTTGGTGTGGAATGATAACCGTAGTAATACCGCCCCTTAAGGCAGCCAATAATTTCTCCTTCAAACCACCTATCGGTAACACCTCACCACGCAGTGTAATTTCACCCGTCATAGCCACGTCAGCCAACACAGGAATACCCGTTAGAGACGACACCAGTGCCGTACACATACCAACGCCAGCGCTTGGGCCATCTTTAGGCGTAGCGCCTTCAGGAACATGCACGTGAATGTCGTTTTTCTGATAAAAATCAGACTTAATGCCTAATGAAGACGCACGACTCCTAACGACGGTTAAAGCCGCTTGGATGGACTCCTGCATCACATCACCCAGTTTACCCGTTAGCGTCAATTTGCCTTTACCTTCCGTGATAGCCGACTCGATGGTTAATAATTCACCACCTACTTCCGTCCATGCTAAACCCGTCACTTGACCAACCTGATTCGTTTCCTCAGCTTTGCCAAAATCAAAACGCCTCACACCCAAGTATTTACTCAAGTTTCTTGAGGTGACATTGATCTTTTTCTTTGGTTTACTTAATAAAATATCTCGGACTACCTTGCGGCAAATTTTAGACATTTCTCTGTCGATATTTCTGACACCGGCTTCACGCGTGTAATAACGCACGGTGTCTCGAATCGCCGATTGACTGATATGTAATTCGGATTCTTTTAAACCATTATTTTTCAGCTGCTTGGCGATCAAATAATCTTCAGTAATATTGATCTTCTCGTCTTCGGTGTAACCGGATAAATTAATCACTTCCATTCGGTCAAGTAAGGGACCTGGGATATTCATACTGTTTGCAGTTGCCACGAACATCACTTCGGATAAGTCAAAATCAACTTCTAAATAATGGTCATTAAAGGTGTTGTTCTGCTCAGGGTCTAGCACTTCAAGCAATGCCGAGGCTGGGTCACCTCTAAAGTCCATCGCCATTTTGTCAATTTCGTCCAATAAGAACAGCGGGTTACGCGTTTCCACCTTCGAAAGATTTTGTAAAATCTTCCCAGGCATTGAACCAATGTAAGTTCGTCTATGGCCTCTTATTTCAGCTTCATCACGCACACCACCCAATGACATACGAACAAATTTACGGTTCGTCGCACGGGCAATGGACTGCCCCAAGGAGGTTTTACCAACACCAGGCGGGCCTACTAAACAAAGAATCGGCCCTTTCATATTTTTAACCCGCTGTTGTACAGCCAAATATTCTAGAATGCGTTCTTTAACTTTTTCTAGGCCGAAATGGTCGGCATCTAATACTTCTTGGGCTGCAGATAAATCATGCCTAATACGCGTGCGTTTTTTCCACGGCACACCCAACATGCAATCAATGTAGTTCCTGATGACGCTAGCCTCAGCCGACATCGGCGACATCATTTTTAACTTGTTCAGTTCAGATTCGGACTTTTCTTTTGCCTCTTTAGACATGCCGGCCTCCGCAATCTTTTTTTCCAGCTCATCTGTTTCATTCGGCGAATCTTCCATATCACCTAATTCTTTTTGAATCGCTTTCATCTGTTCGCTGAGGTAATACTCGCGTTGGTTTTTCTCCATTTGTTGCTTAACACGCGTACGGATTTGTTTTTCCATCTCTAAAATATCGACCTCACTTTCCATCAACAGCATAAGGTGTTCGAGGCGCTCACGCAGGTTGTGCGCTTCCAATATTTTTTGTTTTTCTTCGACTTTCAGCACCATATGCGCAGACATGGTATCCGCGAGGCGGCCTGGACCTTCAATGCCCGACAATGACGTTAATACTTCAGGTGGAATCTTCTTATTTAACTTAACGTAGTTTTCAAAAGCAGACGTAACTGTTCTTATAAGAACATCCATTTCTGACTCTTCCAAATCTAATTCGTCATCAAGTAACGTAACGTCCGCCGCAAACAATTTGTCGTTAGCGTGAATATTATCAATGCTAACTCGCTGTTCGCCTTCAACCAATACTTTTACCGTTCCATCGGGTAATTTGAGTAACTGTAAAATGGTGGCCAATGTTCCCACTTCATATAAATCAGCTTCTTTTGGGTCGTCTTGATCCGG
>DUCA01000155.1:10379-17348 GCA_012960055.1 Cycloclasticus sp. | reverse complement strand
GCAAATTGTTAAATGGATAGCGATATTTCTAGTTGTTTTTGGCGGGATTTATATTATTTATACCAAGCGAGTGAACAAAGAAGAAGACGAATTTTAGACGCTATGGCTTGATGCTGACTGGTTAAAAGGTTATTGAAAGGCCGGGTTTCGAAGGCGGGTGTTTGGGCGGAGTAGTTGTGTCAATTAGCAACCCAGTAATCGCAAAAGTGACGAAGCACTTTGGTTACGTTATGGTTGATTTATTGAAAACAGCCGAGGGCATCCTAAACGCTGAAACTGAGCTTGAAGATGAGGCGAAAGTTAACGCTGAGAAAAAGGCGCAGAAACTTAAAGAGATGAGAGAAAAAGTCGTTCCAAGCCGTGTTAGTAGAAGTAGTGGTATTGTTAGAGAAAAGCCTAAGAAGCCAAGTCTAAGAAGTAAGGGAAAGTTGCTTCAGTTAATGTGACTTTTACGTCCACTGATTTCGAGGGACGATAGGGAAGTGGTCTTCAGCGCAAATAAAAAATGCACGTCTAGCGCCAGTCCACCTCATACGACGGGTGATGATGAAAAAATTGTCGTTAAAGATTACGTGCTTGAAACCTACTCGTTTACGTTTAAGTAAGCTGGTTAGAGATGGGCTCAAAGCGTTTATTGAGTGGGTGGGAATGTTGAGTGGTCAGGTTGGGAAAATGGACATTTCAGATACGTTGCGTAAACACCTAGCTAGAACGAGTTCGGTTGATGAATTCTTCAGCATTAAAGATTTTGTGGGTCGCCATATTAAAGACTATGCCAGCCCAAAAGCTAAATAGGGTAGTCGGGGTGGTGGCTTGTTCCTTTGGCGAAAAAAACAACACTCACGTTGACTACACGGCGTTATTAATCAATAACGAAATATCTATTTTCTCTTTTTCCAGTTCTTTTTTCGAGCGGACTTTAAGGCTGCTTTTTCAGCGATTAGTTTTTCTGTTTTTGCGACTTCCACTTCAATCATTGCCGGTGTTTCGAGTGTAATGCTGCCCAGAGTGCCACTGCGGTAGTCGTGAATGAAAATTGCAGACGTTTTATTAAGGTTGATTTTACCGCCGCTTACCAGCGCACCACGTTTTTTACCTATGGCCTCCAAAAGAGCAGTTTCATCTTTCGGTTTTTCTTCTAAGCCGTAGCGTTCGAGGAGCGCATCGCAATGGTTTTTTAGAAAATATTCAGCCGCGTAATAGGCGATATCGTCATACTCTATGGCGGTGTCTTTAATGGCGCCTGTTACGGCTAGCCGATAACCACTGTCCTCATTTTCAACCTTTGGCCACAGTAAGCCCGGGGTATCAAACAAAATGATATTGTTACCCAAATCAATGCGTTGTTGAGTTTGTGTTACCGCGGGTTCATTACCCGTTTTGGCTATGGTCCTGCCAGCCAAGGTATTAATTAACGTGGACTTTCCAACATTAGGGATGCCCGTAATCAAGCAAGTGATGGGGGATATTTTGCTGCCTTTATTTGGCACAAGTTTTCGGCACAGGGCGAATATTTGTTCGCTTTTATTGGGCTGCTGTAGATTTAGCGCCAGCGTTTTTGTGT
This sequence comes from Cycloclasticus sp., assembly GCA_012960055.1. Lineage (GTDB taxonomy): Bacteria > Pseudomonadota > Gammaproteobacteria > Methylococcales > Cycloclasticaceae > Cycloclasticus. Next base: position 15,784 of record DUCA01000155.1, on the reverse strand, counting down.
TCTTCTTTTGTTCTAAATAGCCCTGCCATTGCTTGGTAATATCGTCTTGCGCCAAATCCGTTTTATTGAGGATTTTAATGCAGGGCTTGTCGCCTCGAATCTCGGCAATCATTGGGTTTTCGCTGCTGTACGGGATGCGTGCATCCAGTACTTCAATAAACATATCCACTTCAGGAAGGCGTTGTCTAATTTCCTTTTGGGCTTTATGCATATGCCCTGGGTACCAATTGATGCTCATGATAAATACAGTAAAATGGTTACGTAAACGGTAGCGGTTTAATAGTGCGGTGGCACGTCATCTATTGCCGAAAACAAGCTTGTCGTTGCCTCGGGTTCTTGTGCGTTGTCAGAGAGTTGCGTGAGGCTCTTGATCAGCGAATCGATTTGATCTTGTTGCTTGCAAATGACACGGTCCAATTGTTGGACCGTGTCTTCTTGGTAGGCGACTTTTATTTCAAGTTCGGTGATTCGATTTTCCATAGCCGATTAAAATGTAGGTAGATTTTTCTTCTTTTTCGGCTTCTTAGTGTACGTCTTCTTTTTGCCTTTGGCAGGTTTCGCCGAGGTAGCAGCTGCTTTCGCCACGTGATCGGTGCGTTCAATAGACAGGGGGTGATTGCGTACACGAACTTTCTTAAGGCTATTGAAAACAATGTTAGGCATGCCGACCGGTAACTCGATGAAACTGTGGTCGTCGCACAGCTCGATGTGACCAATGTTTTTTGGTTCCACATCGGCTTCATTAGCAATAGCACCCACAATGTCCCCCGGCATCACGTTGTGATTCTTGCCAACCTCAATACGGTAATTGTCCATAGGGACTTTAGGGTTACCGCGCTTACTTTTAGGCAAGTCGTCCTTATCAGGGCGGAATGACTTACTTTGCTTGTCGCCTTTTCTTGGTCTTTCGTCACGTTGGCCGCGGTTTTCTTTTGCGGAAGATTTTTTAGACGACTCCTCTAGAACAAGCGGTTTGTCTTTTTGCGCTAAATAGGCCAACGCACCGGCTAATAAGATAGGGTCTGCGTCGTGTTCTTCAAGGAATGATTGGACAAGCTGGTGGAAAAAGTCTAATTTTTTATTCGACAGTACTTGGGCAACCGTTGCCTTGAAATCATCAGAACGCTTTTCATTCACCTGTTCGCGTGTTGGTAATTCCATCGGTTTGATGGGTTGCTTGGTTGCATTTTCAATGGCGCGTAATAACCGGCGCTCACGTGGTGCAACAAATAAAATAGCTTTGCCTGTGCGACCAGCACGGCCAGTACGACCAATACGGTGAACGTATGATTCGGTGTCGTAAGGGATGTCGTAATTGATGACGTGACTGATGCGCTCTACGTCAATACCGCGAGCAGCAACGTCAGTCGCAACAAGAATATCAATTTGCTTCTTCTTAAGTTGTGTAATGGTACGTTCGCGTAATGCTTGCGTCATATCTCCATTAATGGCCGATGCAGAATAACCGCGTGCTTCCAGCTTATCTGCCAATTCAACGGTGAGTGTCTTGGTGCGCACAAACATGATGATGCCGTCGAAATCTTCTACTTCCAAAATACGCGTTAGCGCATCCAGTTTATGTAGACCGCTGACCAACCAAAAACGTTGCTCAATGCTTTCTACAGTGGATGTTTTGGATGCAATTTTAACGACCTTCGGCTTGCTTAAATATTTTTCAGCAACACGGCGAATAGGTGCCGGCATGGTGGCAGAGAAAAGTGCTACCTGACGTTGTTTCGGTGTTTGATCTAAAATCCACTCAACATCGTCGATAAAGCCCATGCGCAACATTTCATCACCTTCATCTAAAACGATGCTTTTCAGGTTGTCGAGTTTGAGCGTTTTGCGACGTAAATGATCCATCACACGGCCAGGTGTTCCGACCACAACGTGAACGCCACGTTTTAACTGACGTAACTGTGTGTCCATCGCTTGGCCACCGTAAATCGGCAGCACATTAAAGCCTTTCATGCCACTGGCGTAAGTTTTAAACGCTTCAGCAACTTGAATAGCCAATTCGCGGGTTGGTGCTAATACCAGTACCTGAGGTTCGGCTTTATTTAAATCAATCTTGGATAAAAGTGGCAGGGCAAACGCGGCTGTTTTGCCGGTACCTGTTTGCGCAGTGCCAATTAGATCGTGACCCGCAAGTAGATGTGGAATAGCTTCAGCTTGAATGGGTGATGGTTGTTCGTAACCAATGCGGTTAATCGCTTCCATTACAGGTGCAGATAGCGCTAAATCAGCGAAGCCAATGGTGGGTTGGGGTGTCATTATAAAGCCTTAAATATAGAGAGATTGCATGACTTAGGTTTAAGCAACCTAAGCTTGGAGGTAAACGGAATCGTTCATTATACGCTTTTGTATGCCAAAATTGGAGATTAAGCCATGTAGCTTAAAAATGTGTCGTGAAAATGAAATTTATTCATTTATTGTGAGTTTAATTGGTTAGAATTAGATTGCATTTAAACGCAATAGAAAACATAAAATTGGAGGCTGTTGAAAAATGGAATACGGTATAAAAGGTTATGTTCAGGGTGCTTTTCTAGTGACCATGTTATTGATACTAACGGCCTGTGCGAGCCCTTTACCAAGAACAGCGGAAACGACCAAATCACCTTGGAAAACGTTTGATCAGGCAATGGATTCGTATGACAAGGTGATACTAAATCAAACAACTGTTGGCAATTTGCAGGAACTCGGATTTGATCCATATTCAACACCCAACGTGAAAATCTTGTCATATTTAGATGTGATTAAAAAATTCATGTCCACTAATTCGGTTAAATTAACGGACTTACCGGTAAGTGTTAGAGAATGTTTGAAAAAACAAGAGACCTGTAAAGCTTACGAGGCAAATCCCGGCATTATCAAAAAGAAACGTATTGGTAGTGCCTTTAAAGATTTGCTTGGTTTTAAACGCAGAACAATAGAGTCTGGCTGGCGTTTTAATGCATTGATTATCTTAGACGATGATTTGGTGGTATACAAGATTTGGAGTGGTGTGCCGTTTATTGATTATGAAAAGTCTCGAAGCAATCCGTTGGGACCCTTACAAGGTTCGGGTGGGGACTTAGCTAAAGGTTTGTTTGGTATATAACCCCTGTTTGTCTCGCCCTAAAATACATTGACGGTTAATTAAAAGGCCAGCTGTTTTATACAGCTGGTTTTTTTATGCACCTGATTTGTTTTCATGTCAGTACTTATGAGCAATAGGGGCATTAACAGTTTCTTACCCTTAAGTATTATTTAAGGTTCGTTATTCAGCATGTCCCCACTAATTTTAGTGGGGTGGTGATAAAGATGAGCGTTAAAACATCGGATATTGAACTAAAGATTGCACAGCAGGTTGTGGCAAAGAAACCTCCGCAAACTTTACTGCCGTATTTAACCGTGGATTTGGTAAAACCACGTCGCCACACAGAAAGTTTGTTGAATAATATATCCCCAAACATTTCTATAAGAGCACAAGGCAGGTGTGGATACATTCTTGCCTTATGTGCTTTTCTCATCTACGAAAAAGAACATAACCAGCACGGTTGGGTTTAGGCTGGCTTCCACTCTGAGTTATTATTTCTTGAACAGTATTTGGAGGGTAGTATTGAAACAACATTAGTTGAATTATTAGGGGAGTCGGTTAAGCGTACAAGCATCGCTGAAATAGGCAATTTAACGTCGAGTTACCTCGCCGAAAGCCAGATGCTGTTTGTTTTGGTCGTAGCAACGTTGTACTAATTAGGGGTTGGGTGGGCCTTGTTTACGGTAACATCGCAGGTTCAAAAAATGGGCGATATTGATCGGCTTAGTCGGCGCATTTATCTATGCCAATAATCTGCTATTTTTGGCTTGGATTCAGATGCGGTCAGTAATACCTGGCGTTTGTTGTTGGAGTATGAATTTTAGGTTATTGCCCTTAACCTTCTACCCAAGGTATGTTTGAAGTTATGCTGCTCCTTTAAGTAATGACGATCGAACGGCAACCCAACCGTTTCAGTTATTGGCGGCATTAAATTCCAGTATTTAAACAAAGTCTCGTCATTCTATAGTTGCCGCTTAACCCTTGCTGGTGCTAATGAGGGATCGGGGAAAGAGCCAAAGCTGATTGCGTGCCATTTTTGTATAGGGGGCTAAAAAGCTATCATTTAGAGCCTTTTGGAGTGACTCATCGTTGCAGTCCGTAGCCATCCGATAGCTTATAACGTCTCTCTTTAGGTTTGCTTGAGCAAGTTCATTCCTTGTTGGGCTGATGGCGTGAACTGAAGCAGACCCATAACATGTCGTTAGGTATGTGACGAGATTCTTGAAAGTTCGACATTCGCCTTAATTTTTTAAATGGCCTTACTTTGGTGTTCGCCTAAAGGTTTGAATCGAATAATTAACAAGGGTAAAAGCGTCATATTAGCGAGTAGAGCAGCCACCATTGAAAAACCCGTTAACAGACCAAAATAGATGGTCGGAATAAAGTTAGAGAAAGCTAAAATAGAGAAGCCTAACGTGATGGTAAGCGAGGTGTAATACATGGCTCTGCCGATGGTTGCATGGCTGCGTCGCGCTGCATCCCAATAATCATGGCTGATGCTGTATTCATCTCTAAAACGATGCACGTAATGAATAGAGTTATCCACTGCAATCCCAATACAAATAGCGGCAATCGTTATCGTCATCATATCTAATGGAATGCTCAACCACCCCATAATGCCAAGCACGCCACACGCTGCAATCATATTGGGAACAATGGCGATGGTTGCCAGTTTAATATTCTGGAAGAGCGCTGCTAGCATTAACATAATGGCAACAAAGACAACGCCAAGTGTCAGGATTTGAGATTGGAAAAGGCTTTGCAACATATTGTTATAAAGTACCAACATGCCTGTCGTGTGCACTTGTTCATCCTCTAGACCTAAATCGTTGACTAAATCGCGTTGAATTTTCGCGAGTAATGGCCCACGTTTTAGCGATGAGTCTGATTCGAAAACTCGAATGCTGAAGCGTAATTGATTGCCATCTGTAGACATATACGGCCCAAGCAGTGACTTTTTAATGTCTTCGGGTAACTTTTTGTAAAGAATAGCCAGTTCAAAATCATTGGTTAAGATATCTTCATTGATGCTTTTCAACATGCGTATCGTTGTCGCCAAGGAAATGACTTTTCCGGTCTCGTCAAGGTCATCTAGATAATCATGTATTTCTAAAACTTTGCCAAACATCTCGGTGTTAAACCAATAGCTGGTTCCAGTGATGCCTATACCCGCATCACCTTCATCGCCATATTCGTCATATTCGTCATCATAAAATTCATAGAATTCATCTTTATAGTACTCCTCGTCGTCTTCCTCTTCCTCTTCGACGAAAAAAGAAGCCGGCGCATCAATCACCACATCAAGCGGCGTTGTGCCTCCCAATTT
>DUCA01000155.1:0-10369 GCA_012960055.1 Cycloclasticus sp. | reverse complement strand
CGATCAATTAATTCCATACCTTGGTAAATTTCGGTGGAATCTTTGTAGTAATCGATAAAACGATTCTCAACGGTTAATCTTGTAGCGCCCCAAATGCTCATCACCGCCAACATAAAGAACAAGGCCATAATGCCGTGCCCGTATTGTTCATTTTTGCGTGCTAAAAACTGGGTAATGGATTCGGTGAAATCGTGATCGCTAACGGGCTTTTCTTTTTCAAGTAACACAAGGGCTGCCGGAAAAATGGTAAAGCTAATAATTTGAGCAAGGGTAACGCCAATCACCATAATCCAACCAAAATCTATGACGGGACGAATGCCACTCACCAGCAATGAGCCAAAAGCCACCATGGTGGTGATAGAGGTGTAAAAACAAGGGATAAACTTGCTTTTTACCGTTTCAAGAATAAGCGCTTTTTTGTCGATATTAGGCTGTTCGTTTTGTAATTCTCTATAGCGCACAATCAAGTGCACCAATAACGACAGCGTAAGGATAAGCAATAATGAAACAAAGTTTGAGGAAACAACGGTGACGGGCCAGTTTAAAAGCCCTAGCATGCCAATCATACTAAAGCCAGAAACAGCGCAAGTAACCATTGAAAGAATAACCCAGCGTGGGCGTCTAAAAATAATGGTGAGAATAATCACCAAAATTGCGAACACGCTGAGGCCGAAGACCACTAAATCATGTCGAACAAAGTCAATCGAATCATTCACAATCATCGGCACACCACCTAAGAATAACTTAGCTGACTGCCTATGCTCATCCATGATGGCGCGTACAGCAATAATGTTTGAGCTTAGCTGAGCCTGTAATGAGGAAATATGTGTATCAAGTTCTTCAGAGGCTTTTTGCAATAGTTGACTATCCTCTAACGACAACTCGCCTTCAAATCGTTTAGCTCTCAGTTTATCTACGCGTTCTTGTAGAATTTTGCGCGTCTCATCTTTCTTGAAATTAACCTGTAACGCCGTCGTTGAGCCATCTTCGCTCACTAAGAGGTTGCGATAAAGTGGGCTAGTAAGAAACTCTTTTTTGGCTAATTCAAGATTAACTTCCGGACTTTCTAGCGTGATAATGCCTTTGCTTAATTCAATAAGCGTCACCGGCGGGCTTTTGATTAAAGGCACATTTAAAATGGACACCACCGATTCAATGCCGTCTAGCTTCTCTAGTTTTGAACGCAACATTTTTAGGTCGTGTAAAACGTCATCAGAGAAAATGTCAGACTCGGGTGTATAGGTAAGAACTAAACTGTCATCTGAGCCATATAGTCCTTTAATTGAGCGGTAATATTTGAGGGATTGGTCATTCTCTAGCACCAATGTATCGGCTGAAGCGTCCAGTCTAAATTTGGGTGCGTAAGAGCCTAAAGCAGCGACGATAAGAGCAGCCAATACCAGTGTAATAACGGGGTGACCTAATATAATGCGGTTATAGGCTGCTAAGAGTTTTGATGACATTGGTGAGTCCGTGATAAAAATCAAAAGCTTGATTATACGGGTATGGACCTGTTATCCAAAGGACGTTTTAGTGGTTAAAGCGTTCAATGTAGAGTAGTTTTCCGATGCGTTGACTCGATACCTTTCTAAGCATCCCTCTAAGTGTTACAACGCGACAAGCCTTGTCCATCTGAAAGGGCGTAAACCTTCTCTTTTGCTTTAACAACTTCGGTGTTAGTTAAAGGTTTTGTGATTTTAGCCATTTTGGTCGTCTTTATATATTTTCTTATTAAAAGCCCCTGTTTGAAATAACCGATTACATTGTGACTTCACTGTTCGCCAATACTCTTTTTTCACATTGGGTTTTTTATTAACAATGAGTCCTGTGACATCTTGTCTGGAATCTTTGTATTGGATTCTGGTTTTCTTTTCGTTTATAGAAAAGCCCGCTCGTGTTATTTCGTGTGTTAGCTTTTTACCAGCAAGATATTCGCCATTCTCTTCTTGCTTCATAATTTGATTAGGGAATACAATTTTCGAGTAGATATAGTTATATCGTCTGCATATCTTGAATAGCTGCATGAATATTTCTTAGCTAATGATGCAAGCCGTATATCAAGTGAATGGGTTATTAAATTTGTTATAACAGGGGAGCAAGGACTGCCCTGCGGTAGCTTGTTATCCAAGCAAGCAATCTGAGCGATGACTGTTGCAATGTCAGGGTGTAGTTCAAAGTTCCTGTTCTTTATAAAGAATCCTCTAACGCGACCGACATTGAAACTATCGAAGAAATTACTAAGGTCAATATTAGGTACATTTTTTTGGTTTAAATGCACTATCGTATTAGTATTGATAAGAGAGAGGTCGCAGTGAATGGCAAGGTGGGTGTTAATCATGACCTAGCTTTTACAATTGTGCCAGTGGCGGCTAAAGCACTCTAAAGCGCTGTTTTAGGTAGCTTAAGGATTGTTTTGCCTCTAAATTAAAGACGGTGTGTTGCAGAGAAAATATTCAATGAGCAATTATTTAATGTTTGCTTCTATTTCCTTCAAACCTACCGCCTGTTGAAGCATAACCGAGAGCATCAGTTTTCGTTATTTTATTGAGTTTTGCTTTCGCCTTTCTAATTAACGGTGTTTTGCATGATGCGCAGAGTATTACAGGACCTATGCTGCTTTTAGCGTACCGATGAAGGTTATGTACGGCTTTATTACAACGCCCACACTCATGCTTGCCCTCAACTTTTGAACCTCTCACTGAAAAGAGAGTTATTTTTTTTGGTTTTTCTGCCCTAATTCTTTAGGTTTGATTGGACCATTTGTCGGTTCTATACGATGCACTTTTCCACCCGATTTTTGTGGTTTTCTTTTTGTGAACCTCCCATGTTTATGTTTAGTTGATTTTGATTTACGAGTTTCGCTTTTTTTTGTGCTATTGGTTTCTCGATTCCATGGGTATTTTCATAGTGCGCATTGATAGCTTCAATGAAACTCATGCCCTTTGGGTAGAGCGCAGCGAATTTAGCTCACGCCAAGAACATGATGATTTTTATAGGATTTTTACGATATTTTGGTGCCTTTTCTTTGATTCTGTTTCTTTTAGCCGAATATGTGGATGTCTTTTATCCACATTTATGGGACTTATACCTTCCGGTGATAGGTATGCAAAAGAAATGAATGCCCTGGCGGCAGCGACAAAACGGGAAAGGGGTCGGCTCTTGCCTTTTGCCTATTCGAAAAAAACAGCGCGTATGGTGTCATTCTATTCGTTCTACAGTTTCATTTTCATCGCCAGCTTTCCACAAAAAATACAAACAACCCACCGCAATAACAAGCCACAAAGCCACCCAGAAAAACTCAGGTAACCAGGTTAGTTTAGACAAGTTTGCGCCATCGCCTAGGTCACGACCGTCCAGTAAATATAATGGGTTGCGTATGGCATCCAGCATAATGAAAACAGCGACCAACTGGATAAAAAATTTCACCCTGAACCACAATGATTTATACAGTGGTGTGGCGTACATCAGCAATAAAATCAGCAAAATGATGATGGTCGATATATTGCGCGCCCATAGCAATAATGTAAGCGCCAGCATGGTCACCATAATGGCGACCATAAGCTTTGCTTTAGCCTGGGATAAAGTGTCTGCAATACTGTAAATAAGCAGCCCCCATAAAGCGCTGCCCGCATAGCCCGAAAAGGCGATTAAAAAACGCGTACCACCACTGGTGGTACACACGCCGGAGCCGTTAAAATTCAACGTGATGTTATGAATCGTGCCGCCGGTTAACAACGCAGCAAGTCCATGGCTGATTTCATGGAAGAAGGTTTCACTCCATAAAAAAGGTAAATTGATTATAGGCAAATAATCAATAATAAAAGCGAGCACAATAAAAAGGCTCAACTGTTGTCGAGGCGTCAGTGTCATGTATTTCGTTACGCTTTAATTGGGAGCAGGCTCTGAGCGTCATGCACCAATCAGTCCGGACAGTAATAACCCCACCACGATGTAGATGCTGCCTTCGATAGCGCCAACAGCAATATTGCCTTGTTGGCCGACTTCTTCACCTACGTTCACACCGCGCAACACTCCGTGGCGAATGACAATAGCGACCAGTGTTAATAGCACAAATAAAGCCAGCGCCACCGCAAACCACAGCATAAACACGGTCATGAAGGCATCGGGGGTATATTCTACAGCGGTGAAAGCGGCGCTTACGGCAATGGCAACACCCAAGCGGTACGCGCTGAAACGAAGCGCCAGTGCGATATTGTTTTCTTCTATTGCAGTGTGCAATTTACTGCCCTGATGACGCTTTTCAAAAATTCTAACCCGGTATAAAGTAGCCAAAGACATAATTACCTGAGACGCTATAAAGCTGACGATAACCGCCATGATAGAGACTTTCAGACCTCCATCCACCCAAGTCATAGCACCTTTGATAATAATGGCGGTGGCAATCATATTGCAAGCGTCTATTATGCTGGCCGCCATATTGCCGTTCATTATTTGCTGATGAATGGATAAGTGCGGGAAGGATACCCTGTCAAAAACAATGCGTGTTATCCACATTAAGACAATGCCTATCACCCCAAATAGAATAACCGTAAACGCTTCGTTGGCTAGGCTATAACCAGCATTACCGGAGACTACGCCCATCAACATAATGCTTACCGCCAACATGGCGCCGGCCAGCGATATGCCAAAGGCTTTATTGTCGTTTTGTGCTATTTCAGCGGTGGCCGACACATTGCTCACTAGCCCGGCTAGCATGCGCATGGCACTTAATAAGGCCACCGCAATAATAAAATCGACGAGGTAATAAAGCGCTAGGTCTATATCTACATTAATAAAATCTGACAACATTTCTGATCCCCTTATTTACCTGAGCGAAAACTGCGCGAACTCGAAAATGACGAACTTCGGCTGCTTGAACCATACGAACTATAACGAGATGCTTTCGATGTTGATTTGGACGCCGAACCACCGTAACTCGATGAACGTCTGGTAGTTGTTGCGTAACGTGCTTTTGATGCTGTGCTGGGTTTATTGTATCGGCTGGGATGGCGCTGGCTTAAATTCCGATTTTTACTGACATCAGAATTAGATCCCCAACGGTTCCGCCCGTAATTACCGTAATAACTGTAATGAGGCCGTGAAGACCATGAATTGTAATAATAAGGCCGTCCAAAAACATTGTTGAACATTGAGTACATGCCATACCAGGCCCATATGGATTGCCCACTGCTGCCCTGACGCCAATTACCATAAGTTGGGTTTCCAACCAGTGCATTGGCTTGTTGTGCGCTAGCCTGTTGCGATGCTGGCACATTAATGACGGCCAGTTGGCCGTCGGACAATGACGCGAGGGTGTTTACTACATCGGCTAGGCTGTTATTAAATTCCTGACCGTCGGCTGCTGAGTGTACTAATTGTAATTCCTGCAATCCGCTAGCTGCTTCTTCATTGCTGTTCGGCTGCAGATTCACTGCCACTAGTCGTCGAGTTAGTGCGGTGTATGCCTTACCCTGTGATGTTGCTTCCTGTTTTAGCAATGCGGCCACATCTGCATAGTCGGGTTTTTGCTGGCTTAAGGCACGCGCGTATTTATCAATTAGCAATGTATTGATAAGCCGGCGTGAGTCCAGTTGGTCTTTTAAATACACTAGGCTGGATTGCACCTCTTTATGCGTTGCAATCAACTGTTCTTCAAAGCGGTTACCGCAGGCGGATAACACAGCGCTGAGCAGGCATATGCCAATTAAATACTTTAAAGTTCTTAGCCTGTTTATGTACATTTTTTGCTCCTATGAAACCAGCGCTTTCACATCGTCGTTGCTGTGCATATTGCTGTCTTTACTGATGGTAATTAACGCTTGTATATCCGGTTTTATGTGCGCTGGGGGGTTGTATACGAGTTCATTACTGTGACTATCAATATAGGCCACCGCAATGCCCACGTCGCGCGTAATTAGGCGCGTCACCACATCACACCAGCTCATATTGTTTATGTTTACATCGTAACGTCGGTATTCATCATTTTCACTATTGAACATGTTTTCGATAATGCGCTCTGAACCCGGCGTATCAAAGGCGCGCACAATCATTTCAGGGTAAGCGCGAATTGGCCGTATGACAATGTTGGCTCCGGCGTTTTCTAGGCGTTGGCGATTGCTGTCTTCAACGCACTCTGCCAGAACCGTGGCGTTGACGTTTAAATCTTTTAAGCGATGTAAAATATCAAAGGTTCGCCCATCTGAACTTTCATCGTTTTCATCTTTTGTCAGTACAATCACATCACGGGCCTGCGCCACGCAAACGGCCTCTAAATCCCGTGGATTACTGGGGTTGCCGCTGTAGTGCACTACATTTCCGAGTTGGGTAATAAAATCGGGCAAGGACTTTGGAAATTGTCGAGTTAGCAGGTAAACCTCGGTGTCTTTATAATTCTCCGACGCTCTGAACTGTTTGATTAGCCGCTGTAAATAACGCCCGCCGGAATGTGAGGGGCTGTTTAAAATAACTATGTGATGCTTCATATCCCAACTCCAGTGACCTTTGGTTTTTTTATCTCGTACGGCAAGGCGATAATCAAAATAATCGCCGACCACTTTAGCTAGTATAAAGATGCCGCCCAGATAAATTAGAAGAATGGTGGCAGTACGTCCTTCTGTGGTGCTGGCCGATATATCCCCGTAACCGACGGTGGTGGCGGTGGTCAACGTTAGCCAGATCGCATCCCCCAGACTCAAATCTTCATAATGCACCATAAAACCCGTGTGCAATATGAAAATAAGCGTTAACAGCGCACAGGAATTTATAATGGAATGAAATAAGTTATGTTGTACGCTGTGTTTTAGTCGGCTTTGCCGTTTTGCAAAAAAGCGTAATATTGAATACATGGGGATGAGTTTTCTCGACCTTCTTATATTCAATTAAGCCTAACAGATATATCTTTAATACCCTATGTTTTTAATATCATCTAGCGCGCACTCATTTTTTTGTGGCGTTGATTAACTCGGCTTTTATTTTCTCGCGTATCTGCTCTTTCTTATCCGCGGTTAATTGGTAGCGTTGGGCGAGTATTTTATAGTCTTCAGCCGACAGGCTAATACTGAGCCTAGGCCGTATGGGTTTTTTGCGCGGTAAACCGACTATGTCACGAATGTAATCCGATGGGCTTAAATCCTGTTTAATAGCGTTGATGCGCAGTGTTCTGGACTGCTCCATACCTAATTCAAATATAATCTGAACCGCTCGAATAGATTTATCCGATTGAGACCAAGCGCTAGGAACTTTTTTCTTTGCCACCATGTTTTTATGACGGTATTAGGCCAGCCAATATTCTTCTACTTTATTTAGCGCCAAATAAGCGATTAAATAAACATCGGTGCGACCACCATCAAACACTTCAATGCGCAGCGCATGGAGGCGGTCATCAGTGACCATTAATTTATAATCAAAGCCTGCCCAGTCCATACCCTGCAATGTTTTTTCACGGCAGTCTTTTTTGCTGCGATAGGCTTCGTTGGTGCGCTCTTGAAAATAAGACTCACCGACAAAACCCTGCAATTCATTTAAGACCAGACTGGCTTTGCAACTGAGGCGGTGATCAGTATTATCCGGCTCGTCAAAAATAGCTACAAACTGGTCCTGATTAAAGATTTCAAATACTTTTTCGGGCAATATCGACACCGCCACTTCCAGCGGTCGCTCCGGATTTACCGTGCTGGTGGATATGAGAACTCGCTGATCTGCCCCCTGCATAATGGAAACGGTTTTACAGTTTTCCACCGCACTGAGGTCATAAAAAACCTGCTCAGACACTTTTAATGTCTGCCCGGATATCAGTGCTTGCTCGGCAAATTCCATTTTCAGCATATCCCCCAGTTTAAGATCTTTAGGGGATTCAATACTGCGCGTAGGCGGTGCCTTATCGGCACCACCAAACATCGACTTAAACAGTCTCAAGGTTAACTCTGTGCTTTCTGTTTTTTCAATCGATCCAGAATCGATGAGCCAGAACTTTCTGAATCCACGATACCTGCATTTTTCAGCCGCGCCTGCAAATCATCACCACTGGTTTCTGACTCCAAATCCACTGCCGCCGACGCCTGATCTTCGCGTTTCTGCTGACGCGCCTTGATGCGTTCAAGTGAATCCGTTGCGCTGCGCATGGATGAATTTGAGCCCGAAAATTTAGCGCTGGCTAAGTCATTGGCTTGTTGCACCTTTGCGGTAGTTTTAACCACCGATACTTCACGATCCATCGCCTGGATATTGCGTTCGCTTTGACGAATCATTTTTTTCAAACTGCTTACTTTCGTTTGATAACCATCCAGTATGCCTTGTTGAATGGCCAGTTCATGTTCAAATTCAGCAATTTTATTGGCCACATCCAGCGCCAGACTTTCATCGCCCTTGTCCATTGCCTGTATGGCGTAAGCTTCATGTTCTGTGATTTTTGCAGTGAGTTCTTTTACCTTGCGATCAACGCCCATCTTTTCAGCCATAATTGATGTCAGGCCGGTTTTTGCATCGTTCAGTGCTTTTTTAGAATCGCGTAATTCCTGTTCCAGAATGCGAATGGCCTGCGAATCAATAATTGCTTCACCCACTTCCGTTGCGCCGCCGCGTGCTGCGGTAAATAATTTTTTAAATATACTCATGGTTTATGCCGCCTCTGTTAAATAATCGGATACCGCTTCAATGGCTTCTAATACATTGTCACTGAGCAGTTCGATTTCATGTAATAACTCATCAATACTGGCTTTGGGCGATAGGGCACCAAACATAATATATTGATCACCAATTTTAGAAAACGCCGATAATGGAATCGAAACATTCATTATCAACATGGCTTCAGCCATCGCTGCACGTTTATCTGGGTTCACCTGATCATCACCGAATAGATAACTGATGCACAGTATCTGCCCTTCATCGATGGTCATGTAAATGGGGAACTCTTCTCGGTCTTCTACTTTGATGCAGGCCACCGTATTTTCACCATCAAACATTTCAATCGACAGGTGAGTGCCATCGGATAATTTATTCTCAGCTAAATCCTTCATCCATTGTTCTAACGTCTCATTACTCATGTTTTCTCCAATACCCAAGGTTACGACATATTATGTCTAGTGGACATAATATGTCAATTGTTTTTCGATGTTTTGTTTTCAATAATGTATATGCTTTGTTGCTTTTCCCAGTCCGCTTTGTGGTACTGATAGGCCGCCTGATTATTGATTCTATTCACTTTTATGCTTTGCAGCTCATCAAAAAAGTGTTGGCTAAACTCAAATGCCGCGAGTAAAACACCCTGTGTAGACCAACCATCGTCCACTTGCAGTCGGTCCTTTTGTGCTAGTCGTGCCCGCGCTGAGACACCATTTTTAGTGGCAATGGTCCAGCCCCATTCGCCAAAGCTGGGCACATTATGATGATACTGCTCGACATGCATAAAGCCTGCATACTGCACCGTTTTTCCGATGGATAAAAAAGTGTTTTTAGCGTGATAAGGCGAGGTGGATTGCACCACCATAGCGCCGTCACCAGCCAATAATGTTTTTAGTTTGGCATAAAAGCGCGCGGAATATAATTTATTCAGATCCGGGTGACTGGGGTCGGGTAAGTCGACAATAATGACATCGTATAGCCTTTGTTGCTGGATAAGCTCATCCACCTTAATAAAGGCATCGCCAAAGCGGGTATGTACCTGAGGGTCACTGAAGGCTCGTTGATTTAAATCCAGTAATGCCTGGTTAATGATTTTTCCATCGTCTATATAGGGTGCAGTGAAAAACTCAACAATGGCCGCATCAATATCAATAAGCTCTACCGCTTGCGGCTGCCAACGTAATACGTCACGTAACGCCAGACCGTCGCCACCGCCGATGATTAAAATATTGTCATGGCGAGCGGCGGCGTGCATCACCGGCGCTACTAACATGGCGTGGTAAATCATTTCATCGTTGCTGGCAAATTGCGAGCGGCCATTAATGAACATCGAAATAATTTTTGGCTTGGCCGGATCCATAATACGCTCGGTAATCGTCACATGCTGGTATTGTGTGTTGTAACTGAAAATTACTTTATCTTTATATAATAAGTCTTCCATGGCGTTGTCCCAATCTGTGCCGTATACAGCTACCAACGCAATAATTGCCGCCACCAGAAGGTGCGCGCCGATTACCCACGCACCTAAGCGAATGCGTTTTCGATACACAACATAAAAAATCAAACCGACCAATAAGTTAACACTGGCGGTGATTACCGCGGCAGTGGTGGGAGGCAGACTTAGCATAAACATAACCCAGATGGCTGCGCCAATGCCGGCACCAATGTAATCTGCGCCATACACCGAGCCGGTGTTATGTTCAACATGCTCGCCATGAAGCGCTTCACGAATACTGGCGATTAAGGGAAT
>DUCA01000154.1 GCA_012960055.1 Cycloclasticus sp. | reverse complement strand
GCCGCCACCAACAACGATCACGTCATATGTATTAGGATGTTCCATAACTGTAACTTTTAAACTTAAGCCGTTGATTTTAACATTTTTCCACCCACTTGGTTAACGCGTTCAAATCCCGCACTCAATCTATTTGCTAATTGAATACCTTCCCAACATCGGCAAAACCACCCTTGCTCACCCCTTTGCGAAATTGCTCGGCCTCAACGTCCAACACATTCAATTTACCAGCGGCTTACGCCGAACACGGCTTAGTCCTGCAAAACAGCGCCTCGGCTGGGCAAAACACCTCTCACGTTTTACTCACCAACCTCGCGATACCTTCATGCAAGGTTTGACCTCTAAGGCAGGGCCGTGACGAGAATTAAAAAGCGCACTGTAAAACAATTCGCTGGGCGGTTTCGTTAACGAACAACGGATACCGCGCTCATTGGAGATAGACGGCCTTGACGAACAGCCTCATCACATGGCGATTTTTAACGAAATCCATAACCCCATCGCCACTGCACGGCTTACCAGCAAGGGCGAATTTGGCCGCATGGTGGTGTTGAAAGGCTATCGAGGGCGAGGTATTGGCCATGAGTGATTGCGGTTAATTCATCCGCGGGCACGCAGATTGACGTTTGAGAAATGGGCTTGTCACACCCGACTCTCTAGTGAGGCGTTTTATGCTAAAAATAGCTTTATTCGTATTAGCGAAGCAATGGAGGGCGGGTGTTGCCCATATAAAAAAGCTTAAACCTGTTAACGCTGTTGAAGATATTCTTCGATAAATGCGAAGCGGTCGTTACCCCACCAAATTTCTTCGTCTAGCATCATTATCGGCGCACCAAATACACCCGCTTGGTGCGCTTGTACACAGGCTTTACGAAATGCTGTTTGCGCTTCGTTTGACTGAACATAATCGGCAAATTTCACAACGTCCCAACCTAAACGCTCAGCAACTTGCTGTAGTTCTGTTATGTCAGTGGGGTCGCAGCCTTCACCCCAGATTTTTGCATACGCTGCGTTAACGTAAGCCTCCTCTTCTCCTTTTTCAATGGCGAACAAAACGCCCACGTTCCAAAGCTCAACTTGTAAGTTTTTGGGGAAAGAAAAGGGCACCTCATAACGCTCAGCCCAACGCTTTAAATCTGCCAACATAACCTTTATTTTTGACGGCACTTCACGATTGGATGGCCCGTAATTTCCTGCTGCCATCTTTGCTTGTGGAATATCCATCGGATGATACGCCACAGCCAAATCATACTTGCGCGCTAAATCGGGCAACTTAACATGAGCCAAATAGCTAAATGGGCTCATCAAATCAAAATAAAAGTCTATGCTGTCGCGCATATCGCTTATTACTCAGCAGCCGGAATGCAAATGTTGCCGTCTTCAATCGTCACGGGGTAGCTTTTAATCGCTATTTGACAAGGGAATGATGTGGCTTCGCCCGTTTTAATGGAAAACGCACCGCCATGGAATGGGCATTCAATTTCTTCGCCGTCTTGATAACCATCCGTTAACATCGCCATGCCGTGCGTGCACAGATTATCGGTAACAAAATATTCACCTTCAAATTCATAAACCCCCAAGGCTGGAAAGCCTTTCGGCGCGACAGAAACAGGTGCTTCTTCTTTAACTTCGTCTGTTTTACACAGTGTTACTAAATTACTCATATTTTAAACTCTAACAATTAACTAATTTTTCACCTACTCGTCTTTAATAAAAACGGTCGTAATGAATCTGATCGAACGGAACCTTATACTCCATCATCAACATGCGGGTTAGCGCATCTGTCATCGGTGGCGGGCCACAGAAATAAAACTCATGCTCTGGCAGCTTATCACCCAATGTTTTGGCCAACAATTCGTGAATAAAGCCTACCTCACCATCCCAACCAGCCGCTTTTGCTGCATCAACATCGGAAACCGCATTGAAGTTTTTAATTCTACCGCGCATATCATCATCAGCCTCAATAAGCGCTGGAGGACAAATATCTTTTGGTGCTCTACCGCCATAGAACAAGTAAATATTACGGTCTTCTAATCGCGGATCTTTAGCTGCCGCTTTAATAATAGACATCTCTGGGGAAAGACCTGAACCGCCACCCACACAAACAATATCGCGTGGAATTTCTGGTTTTAAGTACGCCAAACCATAAGGGCCATCAAGAACAATTTCATCGCCTACTTTATATTCGTCAAACAACTTGCCCGTGGCACTACCGCCCGGCATTTTCTTAATGATGAAGTGCCACTCGCCTGCATCGTTTGGCAAGTTACTCATAGAATAACCGCGTGAACCGACAACACCAGGGAAGTCTAATAAGGCAAACTGGCCCGGTTCGAAATGCGCTGCGTGTTCTGTTTTAAAACAAAACTCCGCCATGTCATCCGTTAATTTATTTATTTTAAACAACGTGGCTTTTGATTTGATTGGCCTGTGTAAAGGCATTGCCTCGTGGTTCAAACGCACCTTAATTTCACAATCGCTCGTTGGAATGCACTGGCAACTTAGCTTCCTACCTTTCTTAATATCGCGAGGCGATAGGCCTGGCGCATCTGGCCAAACATCATTAATTTCACCGTCAAGGATTTCAACCTTACAGCTCCCGCAGCCACCAGAGTTACACTCATACGGCAGGCCCAAACCAGCCCGAAGCGCCGCGCGTAAGAAAGTATCGCCCTCTTCACATTTAAACTCGAATTCTTGTTCGCTGATTTTTATATTAAAGCTAGCCATCACATCTCCAAAACTAAATTAGTTTAGTTATTAGTAGCGTATTATATTTGTTTACCGCAAATAACCAATGCTTTAAATCATATTTAATGGTCACACAGATGAGCGCAACATTTTTCAACCAACAAACATTTACTTTTTTAGAGCAATTAGCCAAAAACAATAACCGGCCTTGGTTTAACGAACGTAAAGCCGACTATGAAGACGTGG
>DUCA01000153.1 GCA_012960055.1 Cycloclasticus sp. | reverse complement strand
CCTGAAGAACTGGTTCAATCGGTAGCCGAGCATTTTCAAACGGGTGAATTAGCGGGGTTAAATGTGTTGTTAAACGCGGGGCCTACCAGAGAAGCGATAGACCCTGTTCGTTATATCAGCAATCACAGTTCAGGGAAAATGGGTTTTGCGCTCGCGCAAGCGTGTGTGGATGCGGGTGCGCATGTGACGTTGGTGGCGGGTCCTGTGCGGCTTCAAACGCCGTGGGGCACAGAGCGTATTGACGTTATCAGTACGCATGAAATGGCTGAGGCGGTAATGGCGAAATCTAAATGGGCTGATATTTTTATTGCATCGGCAGCGGTGGTGGATTACACGCCGGTTGAAATTGCTGACAATAAAATCAAAAAGAATGCGTCGCAGATGCAATTAACTTTGGTGAAAACCACCGACATTTTGACCGATGTAGCAACGCAGGATGATACGACATTCTGTGTCGGGTTCGCGGCAGAAACAGATAATTTAGAAGCGTACGCAAAAGGTAAGCTTGAACGAAAATCTTTGGATATGATTGCTGCTAATTGGGTTGGTCGAGATGAAGGCGGATTCAACAGTGAGTATAATGCTCTATCGGTGTATTGGAACGGCGGTGAGCAGGAAATTGGTAGCATGCCAAAGCCAGAGTTGGCTCGTGAATTAATCACATTAATAGCAAAAAGGTACTATGAAAAAAATACAGCTTAAATTGTTGGATGAGCGTCTAGGAAAATCTATTCCATTACCCGAATATGCAACCAGCGGTTCAGCGGGCCTAGATTTACGCGCCTGCTTAGATGAAGAGTTACTGCTTAAACCTGGCGAGACAAAATTAATTCCGACGGGCATGGCAATCCACATTGCAGATGAAAATTTAGCAGCTGTGATTTTACCAAGGTCGGGTCTTGGGCATAAGCATGGGATTGTGTTGGGGAATTTAGTCGGCTTGATTGATTCGGATTATCAAGGGCAGTTATTTGTTTCGTGTTGGAACCGTGGTCATACGGAATTTACGATTGCAGTAGGGGATCGTATTGCTCAATTAGTCTTTGTGCCGGTCGAGCAAGTTGAATTTCAGCAGGTAGAAAACTTTGATGGTAGCCACCGAGGCGAAGGCGGATTTGGTCATACTGGAAAAGGATAATTCCATGGTTCAAAAGATTATCCTCGTGCTGATGGTGTTGGTTATAGCGGCGGGTGGTGCGGGTTATGTTTACCTCGGTCAAATTGAACAGCAAAACATTGAAGAGGCGGAGCAGCTAAAGGCGCGTGTTCAAAAAGCAGCCAGTGTTTTATCGCTTAAGGTGAAGAAGTGGCGGCAATCCGTGGGGTCCTTGGCGCAAGATCCAGTATTAATCGAGAGCTTAAAAACGAGCGAGCAAGCGCTGCTAGAGTGGGTCGACGGTCATGGCTCATCAGTAGATGACATGATCAAGTTACGTGTCATTCGTCCGGGTTTGATGCACGTTGATAGGACGGTTAGCCCGCCATTAGGCTACGCAGGCTTAGAGCTGATTAGAAAAGCCGAAGCATCAAAGAAAACACAGATGCCAGAGGTTCATATGATGGGCAGTGATGCTCGCCATATTGCGGTTGTGGCACCGGTTATGGATGTTGAAACTTCATTGGCCGTTGTGTTGAGTAGTTTGAATGTGGATGCAATACAAAAAACATTTAAGTCTGCGTTGTCGGGTGAGCAAGACGGTTGGCTGTTGTTGAAACAAGGTGGTTTGAGAATAGCCTCAAGTGGAGCGCCTTCACATCAATCAGGTTTGGACTTGGCTGCTGTTCAGGTGGTTGGCACGCGCTGGAGAATAACGATTAAGCAACGGCCAGTGACCACCGCGCTTACACGAAGTAAGTTAATGGCTTATGTTGTTGCTTCGTTAATCGGAATCTTGCTATTGGGTGTGTTGGTTAGTATTTTGATGGATCAAGATAAACGTAAAAAGCTGGGTACATCCATTAAGAAGCGGATAGCTAAAAAGAAGAAAGGTGAGTCGGATGCTATTGAGGAAGTTGAGCCCTTATTCGATGAGGAAGCGTTCAGCGAACAGGCGATAGCGAAGGTGGTAATGGCGAATATGGAAAAAGGACCGAAACAAATGGCGAATATGGAAAAAGGACCGAAACAAATGGCGAATATGGAAAAAGGACTGAAACAAATGGCGAACCCTATTTTTATGAAAGACGATGGAATTGAAGTGGAAGCACAGACGGATGTACCTCAATCAATTTTCAGGGCGTATGACATTCGTGGCATTGTTGATGAAACATTAACAGAGCAAGGTGTTTTCTCAATAGGCCGTGCTGTTGCAACAGAGGCTTTGAGTGTAGGGCAAAAAACGATCGCTATCGCGCGTGATGGGCGTTTGCATAGTCCTCGGTTAAGCGAATCGCTAGCGAAAGGAATTCAGTCGACGGGTTGTCATGTCGTTGACGTTGGGCAAGTGCCTACACCGGTTCTGTATTTCGCTACGCACCAATTAGATACCCAGTCTGGCGTGATGATAACCGGCAGCCATAACCCGGCTAATTATAATGGGTTAAAAATAGTGATTGCCGGTAATACCTTATCCGGCGATGCGATACAAAACCTATATAAACGTATTGAACGAGATGATTTTGAAGACGGCGAAGGCTCGTATCAACAGCAAATGATGCTGCCTGAATACATCGGTGCGATTACTGCGGATGTTCGTTTGGGGCGTATGATGAAGGTTGTTGTAGATTGTGGCAATGGCGTTGCAGGCGAAGCGGCTCCGATGTTGTTGTCGACGCTGGGTTGTGAGGTGGTGCCATTGTACTGTGACATTGATGGCAATTTCCCTAATCATCACCCTGATCCAAGTAAGCCTGAAAACCTGCAAGAGTTGATTGATAAAGTACGTGAAGAAGAGGCTGAGCTTGGCTTAGCGTTCGATGGTGACGGCGATCGCTTAGGTGTGGTGGATTCTAGC
>DUCA01000152.1 GCA_012960055.1 Cycloclasticus sp. | reverse complement strand
TTGTGTTTTATTAAGCTCTTCAGCCGGGCCATTTTGAGCCAACGCCCATAAATCCCGTCCTAATGCTGCAGACGCTTCATCGAATGTTTCTTTAATTTGACTGTACGAAACAGAGAGGTCACCTAACATACCAACGGCTTGTGAACCTTGGCCTGGGAATACAATTGCAATTTTAGCTGCTGACATAGTGTTTGATTTTATTTAAGGGGCCTCAGGATAACGTAGCGAGCGCAGGCAAGACAAGGCGAAATTTGGCGAAAAAGCGCAGTTTACTAAAGTAAATGAGCATTTTGAGCTGGTTTTTAACGACGTATTGTCAAGCGCAGTAGTTATATGGAGGTCTTTTGAGTTAATGTTTACATCTTAACCAGAGCAGTGCCCCAAACGAAGCCGCCACCAAACGCCTCCATCAGAACCGTCTCGCCCTTTTTGATGCGCCCGTCTCGGACGGCTAAATCAAGCGCCAAAGGAACAGAAGCTGCCGATGTGTTGCCTTGCTCTTCGATGGTTAGCACCACCCTTTCCATCGGCATTTTAAGTTTTTTCGCAACCGAGGAAATAATCCGAATATTCGCTTGATGCGGTACCAACCAATCAACATCTGACTTAGTCATATTGTTGGCTTCAAGCGTTTCATCAACAATTCTGCTCAACGTTTTAACTGCCACTTTATACACGTCGTTGCCGAGCATCTTCATGTGCGCCTTTTCACCCTCTTGCTGCTGATCTTTAATGGGGTTGTTAACGTAGAGCAGGTCTTGATATTGACCGTCTGAATGCATATGCGTGGACAATATGCCGACTTCTTCTGATGCTTCTAGCACCACAGCGCCAGCACCATCACCAAAAATAACGCAGGTACTGCGATCGCTATAATCTAAGATTCTTGAGTTGGCTTCTGCGCCAATCACTAAGGCTTTCTTAGCACCGCCGGATTTAATGAATTGATGAGCAATACCCAGCGCATAAATAAACCCCGAACAAGCGGCTTGCACATCAAACGCCGCGCAATCGCCAACGCCCAATCTGTTTTGTAAAATACAAGCAGTACTCGGAAAAACCCTGTCTGGCGAGCTTGTGCCAATAATAATCAGGTCTATTTCTGATGCATCAACACCTGCCGCGTCTAATGCGTTTTTTGCCGCAATCTCCGCCATGCTGGAGGTGGTTTCATGTTCAGCAATGACATGACGCTGGCGTATGCCGGTACGCTCATAAATCCACTCATCAGACGTATCCAGAGTGGATTCAAAATCTTTATTCGTAACGATTTTTTCAGGTAAGTAACTACCAGTACCAGTTATTTTTGCATTAAACATTCAACAACGCCTCATTCTAAACGTGGATTCTATGCTTACATAAACAAAAAAACCGAATGGGACGAATTTTTGCTCATCCACATTCAGTTCTATTGGGCTCAAATAACGAGCCCATAAGACGACTAGTCTTTCTCTGCCATAACTTGTTCGCCACGGTAAAAACCATCTGCACTTACATGGTGACGTAAATGCACTTCGCCAGTTGTTGGCTCAGTTGATAATGTTTGCGCTGTTAACGCATCGTGTGAACGACGCATACCGCGTCTTGAACGTGATTTTTTACTTTTTTGAACTGCCATTTTAAATTCTCCAGAGAATTAATGTTTTTTTAAACTTTCTAACGCCCCAAACGGATTTTTCTTAACCTCCGTTTCCGGCATAAAATCTTTACTTGCACTGCTTTTTGGTAACTCTATTGGGCAAACGTCGTGCCTTACGATACTTGGAAGCACTAAAACCACTTCACTTTCTATCAATTCACTCATCAGCAACTTATCGCCTTCAAACAAATAAGGCTCGTAACCATCCGGCACCAAACTCATCAACCCTTCGTTATTAATAAGGGCTAATTTAACATCTATATCAACCTCAATATCAGTCAATTCAAGACAAGCGGCGCATTGTACCACGAGATTACTTGAAATCCGACCTGTTAAAACAACAAATTTACGGACTTTAGTAAACATTAACTCAACCGTAATAGCTGAGCTTGAAGGGGCAATATCTTGCTGTATTTGCTTTAACTCGGCATACGACAATTCGCCTAAAATGACACGCTCTTGACTAGCGCACAACAATGGATTCACTTCTATCTGCAAACTCTTACTCATATTGGGTAAAATACCGTTAATTAAGATTGACCTATTATATGAAAATTCACCCTAAATTAGTATTAGCTTCTAGCTCTCCTTTTCGAAAAGAGCTGTTACACAAGATTTACACCAATTTTGATACCGAATCGCCTGATATTGATGAATCGCAAAAAAACGGTGAAACACCACTAGGACTATCAACCCGCCTTGCGTTTGAAAAAGCCAACGCGCTATCCAGTAATTACCCAAACCACCTTATTATTGGCTCAGATCAAGTCGCCATGCTGGGCGACACACAGCTAACCAAGCCAGGTTCTCATGAAAAGTCCGTCAAGCAGCTGACCTTATCGTCGGGTAAAACCATCACTTTCTACACCAGCGTATGCGTTCTAAATTCGCAAACAGGTGAATCAATAACGGAAGTTGACACCTGCAAGGTCTACATGAAAACATTATCTCAAGGTGAAATAGAACATTACGTTGAACGAGATAGGCCTTACGGTTGCGCGGCTGCTTTCAAGTCTGAAGGCTTAGGCATCGCCTTATTTGAAAAAATTGTCGGCGATGACCCCAACGCACTTGTCGGCTTACCTTTAATCAAGCTAACCCAAATTCTCAGCACAATGGGCTACAACCCTCTTTAATCGCGGCTGAGCAGTTCAATTGAATAGCCATCAGGGTCTTTAACAAACGCCAAAATACTGCTGCTTCCCTTCATTGGCCCGGCTTCACGTGTAATGTCGCCGCCTTTTTGGCGAATTAATTCACAGGCTTCGTACACATCATCAACCTGTATGGCGATATGACCAAAGGCATTACCCAATTCATATTCGTGCGTATCCCA
>DUCA01000151.1 GCA_012960055.1 Cycloclasticus sp. | reverse complement strand
TATATAACAATGGCTAATATAAGCTGAATGGCTATTCACTCACAAGTTCGATTGAACTGCAGTAGATAGCAGGTTAATTTGTAACCCCCCTTAATAACCTGAGTTAAAAGTAGGGGTGTAAGCTACACTCAGTCATTGTCTAGGCGGTATGCCTCAAATTGCCGTATGCGTACGTTTATTATCGTACGACTAAAGCCACTTTATGGCAAATTATTGAGCTTAATCAATAGGTTCAAAAAAAGCAAATCAACGCATTCATACCGAGCAGTTCGGTTAAACCGCTTTATATTAAGTATTCTGCGTAGGCTTCTCTGGTTGAATATATAACAAGGTGATTTAAAGTTTAGCCACCCGGTCTTTTACGGGTTAACTAAGATACTCGGGGCCATTGTTGCAGCGTATTGCTAATGGTTTACCTCATTTGTTCGAGTGAGCGTTATAACCCTTGCGCTATTTTTCATGGAAAACTCCCTTGATTTTCAGGAGGGGGATTACACATTCAAATGTTTTGTTTAAAATGTAATGAAACAATTAATCAACGTAATAAAAAAGGTGGCGTAAATGGTGAAGTCGATGAGTCAACAATTAGGCGTGGTGTTCTGTATTTTGCTATCGATGACGTTAAGTGCGTGCAGCAACGAGGCGCCGGTTGATGTTAAAAAAGCAGAGATTGCGCCGTTAATTAAAAACGTAAAATTGGATGTGTATAAAAGTCCGACTTGCCAGTGTTGTGGGCGGTGGGTTAGCCATATCGATATCCAAGGGTTCAAAGCAACAACGCATCATCCGGCCGATTTGAATCTGGTTAAACGTCAATTGGGCATCGCACCGCAGTATCAATCGTGTCATACCGGCGTATCAAAAGAAGGTTATATTTTTGAAGGCCATGTGCCAGCGGATATTATGCAGCGTTTTTTAGCTGAAAAGCCTGAAGGCGCTGTGGGTTTAGCCGTGCCCGGTATGCCTATTGGTAGTCCCGGTATGGAGATGGGCGAGCGTTATGATGACTACGATGTTTTATTGCTTAAAAAAGATGGTGGCTCTGAGGTGTATGAGCGCATTCGCCCTAAGGGCTAGAACTGGTTGTTGAGTGCGCTTCGCGTATCACACCCCAGGCTGAATGCATCACAATGGCAGCGATAACCAGTCCAATGACAATATCGGGCAGCGGTGAGGAAAGCCAATAGACAAGTCCTGCGGCCAGCATAACGCCTATATTATTAATCATGTCGTTGCGCGTGCAGACCCAAGTTGCCCGCATATTAATGTCGCCATCACGATAGGCCATTAATAAGAAGAAGGTGATGCTGTTGGCCAGCAGTGCCAATAAACCGAATAAGCCCATGCTAAAAGCATCGGGCATGTTATTTGTGGTCAGCAAGTAAATAGGTTGAACAAGAATACCCAAGCCCAAGGTCATTTGAAAAATGCCACTGGTGAGAGCCGCGCGATTTTTCCAATGTTCGGCACGCTCTAGGGCAAATAAGCCCAACGCGTACACCAAGGCATCGGCTAGCATATCGAGCGAGTCTGCCATTAATGCGGTGGAGTGACTAACAAGCCCAGCAGAAAACTCCACCACAAACATCGTCGCGTTTATCAATAACACGATAATCAATACGCGTTTTTGCTGCTTTGTTGCGGTCGCAATTTTATCGCTGGAACAGCTGTTACACCCGGCCATGCTATCTCCTACATTGCATTAGTTTGCTTTGAGAAGAACGAATATAACGCAGGAATTACCACCAGTGTTAATAAGGTAGCTGAAAATAGTCCGCCCACCACAACGGTTGCCAGTGGTTGCTGCACTTCTGAACCAATCCCCGTTGCCATTAATATGGGAATAAGCCCAAGTGCGGTAGTCGCGGCGGTGATGAGTACCGGGCGTAAACGTGATACGGCACCTTCAAACACCGCTTGTTGGCAAGGTAGGCCGTCAGCGATGCGTTGATTAATGGCATTAATCATCACTACGCCATTTAATACGGCAACGCCGAACAGGGCAATAAAGCCAATTGAACCGGGTACCGATAGATATTGACCCGAAATAAACAGCGCCACAATACCGCCAATCATTGCCAGCGGTACATTCAACATGATTAATAATGATTGCCCCACCGAGTTGAAGGCAAAATACAGCATTAAAAATATTAGCCCGAGCGAAACAGGTACCACAATCATTAATTTATCTTGCGCACGTTGTTGGTTTTCAAACTGCCCACCAAATACAACGGTATAGCCAGCAGGCAAATCAATCTCATCATCTATGCGCTGTCTGATTTGTGCCACGAGGCCGCCCATATCACGCCCTTCAACATTGGATTGAATGACCACGCGACGTTGCACATCGTCCCGGCGGATTTGTGGCGGGCCGGATTCAATTTTCACTTGGGCAACATCGGCTAGCCTAACCCAGGCTCCGTTTGAGGCTTGCAGGGTGATGTTTTGAATCGCTTCCACGCTATTGCGGTGATTCGAGTCCAAACGAACGGTAATGTCATAACGCTCGTTACCGTTGATTACCTGACCCGCTTTCATGCCACCTATAGCATTGGCGACTAAATCCATCACTTGCGCGACAGGAATTCCATAACGCGCTAAAGCGTCGCGATTCGGGCGAATAACCAGTTGCGCCTCACCGGTAATTTGTTCCATTTCGACGCCGCGAGTGCCATCTATTTTTCGCACCAAACCTTCAATTTTCTTACCGATGCTGGCCAGTGTTGCTAAATCTGGGCCAAACAGTTTAATTGCCAATGGTGCTTTAACACCCGAGAGTAATTCATCCACACGGGTGGCAATGGGTTGAGAAAACGAAAACAGCAAACCGGGGTGAACCGACATTCTCTGTTCCATCAGTCCCTGCAGTGCTTGACGATTAGACGCGCTTGTCCAATCGCTCACGGGTTTTAGCCCAACAAAAATCTCAACGTTCGACACCGGTTCAGGGTCGCCACCAATTTCAGCACGTCCAGCGCGGCTTG
>DUCA01000150.1 GCA_012960055.1 Cycloclasticus sp. | reverse complement strand
CAGTGAATTACGGTTCGCAAATTGATGAGCATCATGAGGTGAGAAAATCGGTCGGTATGTTCGATGTGTCGCACATGACGGTGGTGGATGTGAATGGCGCGCAAGCGAAGGCCTATTTGCAGCATTTATTGGCAAATGATGTGGCGAAATTAACGCGCCAAGGCAAGGCTTTGTACAGCTGTATGCTGACAGATGAGGCGGGCATTATTGACGACCTTATCGTGTATTTTCTGGATGAGCAAAACTACCGTTTGGTGGTAAATGCCTCGACCCGTGATAAAGACATGGCGTGGTTAGAAAAGCAGGCAGAAAACTTTGATGTTGAAATCAACGAAAAACCCAAGTTGGCGATGATTGCTGTGCAAGGGCCAAAGGGGCGTCAAAAAGTGTGCCCATTATTGCCAGAACGTTTGGGCTTGTCAGCGGCAGAAATTAAGCCATTCAGTGCGTGCTGGCATGGCGAATGGTTTGTCGGCAGAACGGGTTATACCGGCGAAGATGGTTTTGAAATTATGTTGCCGGAAGATAAAGCAGTTGGTTTTTGGAAACTGTTGCTTGAAGTGGGTGTTAAACCCTGTGGCCTGGGTGCGCGCGATACCTTGAGGCTGGAAGCGGGCATGAGCTTATATGGCCAAGACATGGACGAAACGAAGAACCCACTGGAGTCTGGTTTAGCGTGGACGATTGCGTGGGAGCCACCAGAACGTGAGTTTATCGGTAAATCGGCGCTGCAAAAAATCAAACAGCAAGCAACGAAACATAAATTTGTTGGTTTGCTGCTGGAAGACAAAGGCGTGTTACGCGGTCATCAAGCGGTTGTACTGGATGATGGCTCCACAGGTGAAATTACCAGTGGCGGTTATTCACCCACGATGGAGCGCTCCATCGCATTGGCACGCGTGCCAGCAAATATTGGCGAAACCTGTAAAATCGATATTCGCGGAAAATTAAAAAATGCACGGGTGGTTAAGCCGTGTTTTGTGCGCCAAGGCGCAGTACAAATCGAATTTTAAGAAAAGGAAAAACCATGTCAAATACACCTGATGATAGAAAGTATGCTGATTCACACGAGTGGGCTTTATTAGAAGCCGACGGTCATGTGCGCGTTGGTATTACTGATCACGCTCAAGAACTACTGGGCGATTTAGTGTTTGTTGAATTGCCAGAAGTGGGTGCTAACGTTGATAAAGGCGACGAATGCAGCGTTGTTGAATCTGTTAAGGCGGCATCCGATATTTATAGCCCTGTTTCAGGTGAAATTATTGCGGTAAATGAAGCGCTTGAAGATGGCCCCGAAGCGATTAACGATTCTGCGTACGACGACGGTTGGATTTTTCTTATTAAGCCGACAGACACCAGCGAGCTAGATGATTTATTAGACGCCGAAGGTTACCAAAGCCTGACTGAAGACGAGTAGAAAAAAAATGCCTTTTATACCCCATTCGGAACACGATATTTCTAAAATGCTTGCCACCATTGGTGTGGACAAGATTGATGATTTGTTTGATGAAATTCCAGACAACTTGCGTTGTGGCGAACTGAATAAAATCCCACAAGGCATGAATGAAATGGAAGTGACGCGCCTGTTGCATGAACGCGCAGCGCAAGACGGCTTACCATTGTGTTTCTTAGGTGCGGGTGCGTATGAGCATCATATCCCCGCTGCTGTTTGGGAAATAACCACCCGTGGCGAATTTTACAGCGCGTACACACCGTATCAAGCGGAAGCGTCGCAAGGTACCTTGCAGTTGTTGTATGAATATCAAACGATGATGGCGAGTTTGATGGCTATGGATGTGTCCAATGCGTCGTTGTACGACGGTGCGTCTGCCTTGGCCGAAGCGGTTTTGATGGCGGTTCGGGCGAATAGGAAATCCAAATCACGCAAAATTTTAATGCCGCTGAGCATTAACCCTGTGTACCGTTCGGTGACGCAGGCGATTGTAAAAAATCAAGATATTGAGTTGGTTGACGTGCCGTTTGATGCGGCAACGGGACAAACGGATTTAACCGCATTGGAACAATTAGCGGGCGAAGATTTTGCCGCGCTGGTGATTCCCCAGCCTAACTTTTTTGGTGTGCTGGAAAACGTCGATGCCCTAACGGCGTGGGCGGCAGACAATAAAGCGCTGTCGGTTGCGGTGGTCAACCCAATGGCAATGGCGTTATTAAAACCGCCGGGCGAATGGGCTGATAACGGTGTGGATATCGTGTGTGGTGAAGGGCAGCCATTAGGTGTGCCTTTGGCGTCTGGTGGGCCATACTTTGGTTTTATGTGTTGCAAGCTGCAGCATGTTAGACAAATGCCCGGGCGGATTATTGGTCGCACAACTGATTTAGACGGTAAAGAAGGCTTTACCCTAACGCTGCAAGCACGTGAGCAACATATTAGGCGCTCAAAAGCGACGTCTAATATTTGTACTAACCAAGGCTTGTTGGTTACGGCGGCAACTATTTATATGTCGTTGTTAGGCCCAGAAGGGCTTAAAAAAGTGGCGTTAAATTCACACAAAAACACGCAGTTATTATGCGATCGTTTAACCCGCATTAACGGTGTAAGTGCTTTATTTAGTGCGCCAAACTTTCACGAATGCGTTATCCAAGTATCAAGCGATGCGCAGCAGTTGATTGATCAATTGGCGAGAGAGCATCATATTTTAGGCGGTTATGACATATCGATAGCGTACCCAGAATTGGGCGATGCGATACTGGTTTGTGCGACAGAAACCCGCACAGAAAGAGATATTGAGCAGTTTGTAAACGTGCTCGATAATTTATTAAATTCTTAAGAAAGAGATGTATTTGAATGCTAATATTTGAGCAATCACACCGAGGTCGTGCGTCCCATGCGCAGTTGCCTGCAGACATTGATGCGCTATCAACGTTACCGGCTGCTGCCTTAAGGTCATCAAAACCTAACTTGCCAGAAGTATCAGAAATGCAGGTGGTTCGCCACTTTACGCGTTTGTCGCAAAAGAACTTTTCGATAGACACGCATTTTTATCCATTGGGTTCATGCACCATGAAATATAACCCGCGTGCGTGTA
>DUCA01000149.1:14639-18581 GCA_012960055.1 Cycloclasticus sp. | reverse complement strand
CGGTTACTTTTGGTTTGTCGGCCGTTCGGATGACA
Source organism: Cycloclasticus sp. (assembly GCA_012960055.1). Lineage (GTDB taxonomy): Bacteria > Pseudomonadota > Gammaproteobacteria > Methylococcales > Cycloclasticaceae > Cycloclasticus. The sequence continues at coordinate 18,546 of DUCA01000149.1, read as the reverse complement.
TTATTACCTCGTCAGGCTACAGAATCAGTCCATTTGAGGTTGAAAGTTCATTGCTAGAACACCCCGCAGTGCTTGAATCTGCAGCTATCGGCAAGCCCGATGAAGCACGTGGCGAAATAGTAAAAGCCTTTATTATTTTGGCAGAAGGCTATCAGGCCAGCGATGGCTTGACGAAAGAAATTCAAACCTTCATGAAAGAAATTACCGCGCCGTATAAATACCCGCGCGAGATCGAATACGTTGAATCGTTACCGAAAACCATTTCTGGCAAAATCAGACGTATTGAATTAAGACAAAATTGTTAGGAGTTAAGACATGTCAGCAGCACAAGAGACAATGATAGATCCAACCAAAATCCTTAAATACAAAGCTAAAAATCACGTACGTTTTGTCACTGCCGCCAGTTTGTTTGACGGCCACGATGCCGCCATTAATATTATGCGCCGTATCTTACAATCAACGGGTGCAGAAGTTATTCACTTAGGCCATAACCGTTCTGTGCAAGAAGTGGTGAACGCAGCGATTCAAGAAGATGTGCACGGCATTGCGATCAGCTCATATCAAGGTGGTCATGTTGAATACTTCAAATACATGATTGACCTGTTAAAAGAAAAGGGTGCGTCGCACATTAAAGTGTTTGGCGGTGGTGGTGGGGTGATTGTGCCAGAAGAAATTGCCGAATTACACGCGTACGGTGTGTCACATATTTTCTCGCCGCATGATGGCCAAACGATGCAGTTACAGGGCATCATCAATGAGATGATTGAGACGTCAGACTATGATTTGGCCACCGCAGAGATACCAACCAGTTTTGATGATTTAACCAGTAATGAATACCGGCGGTTATCTCGCCTGATAACCGGGCTGGATGAAAAAACCATCTCAGATAAACAAGTCAGCGCGTTGTCAGAAGGCGCAGCTGAATTTGCTAAAACACCGGTGCTGGGTATTACGGGAACAGGTGGTGCGGGTAAGTCATCCTTAACCGATGAGTTGATACGCCGCTTTACTTTGGAACTGGAAGATTTAAAAATTGCCATTATCGCGATTGACCCAACCAAGCGTAAAACAGGCGGCGCATTATTAGGTGACCGTATTCGCATGAACGCGATTAATCACCCCAATATTTATTTCCGCTCTATCGCAACGCGAAACACGCAAGGCGAAGTGCCAGAAGCGTTACCGAATATCATCAATGCCTGCAAAGTATCGGGTTTTGATTTAATCATCGTTGAAACACCAGGTATTGGTCAGGGCGATGCCGGCATCGTGCCGTACGTAAATACCTCTATGTATGTCATGACGCCAGAATTTGGTGCGGCCAGTCAATTAGAAAAAATTGATATGCTGGATTTTGCGGACTTGGTGGTGATTAACAAGTTTGACCGTAAAGGCAGTGAAGACGCCTATCGCGATGTAAGAAAGCAATACCAACGCAACTATGAGTTGTTCACAACCTTGGTGGAAGATTTACCTGTGTATGGCACGATTGCGTCAAAGTTTAATGATGATGGTGTCACAGCCTTATACCAAGGCTTATTGAAAACATTCGAAAGCAAAGAACTCAACACATGGGAAGGTGATTTTTTTGCGCCGGTTGAGTTAAAACGTTCAACAACCAGCAGCTCAATTATTGCCGCAGAACGCCAACGTTATTTAGCCGAAATTGCCGAAGCAGTTCGCCATTATCATAAAACTATTCAACAGCAAGTTACATTTGCACGCGAGCGTCAGCAGCTAAAAGAAGCGCAACGTATGCTCGGTGACGATGTGGTGGTGGAAGATGCATTCAGCAAACAAATTGCCAAACGCGAAGATGCGCTTGACCCACGTTGTAAGCGTTTATTGGAAGTGTGGGAAGACATTAAAACGGCGTATAAGAAAGATACCTATATCAATACGATTCGCGGAAAAGAATTCAAAACTAATATCGCAACGTATTCTTTATCGGGTACGCGTATACCGAAGGTTTCAACACCTAGATTTGAGGATGATGGTGAACAATTACGTTTCTTGTTAAAAGAAAATGTGCCGGGTAGTTTTCCGTTTACCGCCGGTGTGTTTGGCTTTAAACGTGAAGGTGAAGACCCGGCGCGTATGTTTGCCGGTGAGGGTGACCCGTTTAGAACCAATAAGCGTTTCAAATTGTTGTCTGAAAACTCAGATGCGACTCGTTTGTCGACAGCCTTTGACTCGGTAACACTGTACGGTAATGACCCGGGTGTACGCCCAGATATTTACGGTAAAGTGGGTAACTCTGGTGTGTCTATCGCCACCTTGGATGATATGAAAGTCTTGTTTGATGGCTTTGATTTATGTGCGCCGACCACATCGGTGTCATTAACCATTAATGGACCCGCACCTACTTTGTTGTCGTTTTTCTTAAATACAGCCATTGATCAACAATGCGTTAAGTTTGAAGCTGAAAAAGGGCACTATCCAAGCGAAGCAGAGCGTAACGAGATTAAAGATTGGGCGTTAGCCAACGTAAGGGGTACGGTTCAGGCGGATATACTTAAAGAAGATCAGGGTCAAAATACCTGCATCTTCTCAACAGAATTCAGCTTAAAAATGATGGGTGATATTCAGCAGTATTTCATTCAGCAAAACGTGCGTAATTTCTATTCCGTGTCTATTTCTGGTTATCACATTGCAGAAGCAGGCGCTAACCCGATTTCACAATTAGCCTTTACCTTGTCGAATGGTTTCACCTATGTAGAAACCTACCTGTCTCGCGGTATGCAGATTGATGATTTCGCTGGTAACCTGTCGTTCTTCTTCTCAAACGGTATGGACCCTGAATATACCGTGATGGGTCGTGTGGCTCGCCGTATTTGGTCCGTGGCTATGCGTTTTAAATACGGCGCTAATGAGCGTTCACAAAAGCTTAAATATCATATTCAAACATCGGGCCGTTCGCTGCACGCGCAGGAAATGGATTTTAATGACATCAGAACCACGCTGCAGGCTTTAATAGCTATTAATGATAACTGCAACAGCCTGCATACCAATGCGTACGACGAAGCGATTACAACGCCAACAGAAGAGTCTGTGCGCCGTGCGATGGCCATTCAACTCATCATCAATAAAGAATACGGTTTAGCGAAGAACGAAAACTCATTGCAAGGCTCGTTCATTGTTGATGAGTTAACGGACTTAGTAGAAGAAGCTGTATTGCGTGAGTTTGAAAGAATCTCAGAACGTGGTGGTGTGTTAGGCGCAATGGAAACCGGTTATCAGCGCGGTAAAATTCAAGATGAGTCGATGAATTATGAAATGCTGAAACACACAGGCGACTTGCCTATTATCGGCGTAAATACCTTTAAAAATCCAAACGCAGATGACTTGGAAACGACGATCGAATTGGCCCGATCAACAGAAGAAGAGAAGCAAAGCCAATTAAGTCGTTTAAATACCTGTCATGAAGGCAATAAAGAGAAGGCGACCCAAGCATTAAAAGCGCTTCAAGAAGCCGTGCAAAGCAATGAAAACGTCTTTGACGTATTAATGGAAGCAGGGCGCTACTGTTCCCTAGGTCAAATTACCGATACCTTCTTCGAAGTCGGTGGTCAATACAGACGCAACATGTAATTTAATCTTATTCTTATTCTTATTCCCTCCCCCTCTTCAAAGGGGGGCTAGGGTAGGGATACAACCCTAAAATCTCGCACAGTTATTAGATTCAAACGCGACGCAAACACGCCCCCGCTTGACATTCCCATCTATCAAACTACGATGGTCGGCTCGGTTTAAATAATAAAGCTGAGTTAAGTGATAGAGATTTTTTATCCACTTCAACGAAACTTATGCCCTTGGGGCATAAATCGTTATTAAAAAAACAACCCTAACAAGAGGAGCAGAACATGGCTGGAGTAAAATTAATTGTTGCGTACCCAACACCAACAGA
>DUCA01000149.1:378-14409 GCA_012960055.1 Cycloclasticus sp. | reverse complement strand
GTTGCTCATGCCGTTGAAATCTCTTCAGGCGGTACACCGTTGTTTATGGTGGCAGAGGAAGAGGTTGTAAATTTCGATTAGAATTCGTTCTTTTAATTGTTATTAAAAGCCCCGCTTTTGCGGGGCTTTTTTGTAATATGTAAGTGTATTAAGTGGGGTCATGTATTAAGTGGGGTCAGACTCGACTTAATTAAAAAACAGTATTTGATATAATGATTATTCTCTAAAGCAAGGATGCTAAAGAATGGCGCGATTACCACGGTATTTTGTAAAAAACCAACCACAACATATTATTCAACGAGGTAATAATCGGGAGCCTATTTTCGCGGCAACCGAAGATTATCAATTCTACCTAAACTGTTTGAAAGATGCTTCCGGCGAGCATCAGTTGAAAATACATGCTTATGTCTTAATGACGAATCATGTTCACCTGTTAGCAACGCCAGAAAACGAAAACAGTCTCCCTAAAACAATGCAGTCTGTTGGTAGGCGGTATGTTCAATATTTTAATCACGCATACAAAAGAACAGGTACGCTCTGGGAAGGGCGTTACAAAGCTACTATTATTGATAGTGAAGTGTACCTATTAACCTGCATGACATACATAGAGATGAACCCTGTCAGGGCAGGTATGACGAAACACCCAGCGGATTATCTTTGGTCCAGTCATGGTTCAAATGCAATGAATGCAATAGATGCCCTACTAATACAACATGAGATATATGAACGACTAGGGAAAGCTCAAAGACAACGTCAATCAATATACAAAGATTTATTTAAACAAGCTTTAACAAGTAGTGAGTTAAAAGGTTTTAGGGAGTCGACCAATAAAGGTTGGGTGCTTGGTAATGATAAGTTCAAAAAAAAGATTGCGGAGTTGTCGGGAAGACGGGCGAACCGTAAGCGGTTGGGTCGTCCAAAGAAGAGGGTGAAAGAAGTCGAGTCTGACCCCATTTAATTTAGGCATAAAAAAACCCCGCGTAAGCGGGGTTTCAAATCTAATATTTAGTTTAGATTATGGTAACGCTACATTGATACCAACACCAACAAAGATTTCACCACCTAAATCTTGCTTTACACTTAATGAGTTAAAGCCATCATTCGTGACAGTGTCAATCGTTGGCAGGCCTACTACAGGTAGAAGGTTGGCTCCATCAGCAACACCAGCAGGGCCTGCTAAGTTAACTACCTCAATCAGTGTTTCCAAACTGCGTGAGTCTTCTTCAGCAAATGCATAAGATGCGAAGGCGTTTACACTCACCGCATCAGTAAAGTTATAACCAACACCAGCCGTTACGTTATGTTGATAAATAACAGGAACCAAAGACATTTGTACTAATTCGACTACGTCTACAGCAGCGCCATCAACAAACCCTAGCCCAGCTGGTAAACCTAATGCTTCTAGAGCGGCATCTGTTGCAAGTGCTGTATCACCTAATGGAATTGAACCAACACCATTTAAAGTACCAAGTGTATTGTTTGGTGTGTCTTTTAGGATTTCTTCAGACCAGCTATAGCCAGCACGGAAAGACCACTTATCTACTTTGTACTGTGCGCCTAATGCAATTTTGAATTGATCTTCGTACACATCTTCATAAGCTGAAGCATCAGACCAGTTCTTCCAAATAACGTCGGCTTCAACTAAAAGCCCACCTTTTTCATATGCTATGCCAGCAATAACTTCAAGAGGTTGTTCTATATCTAAATGTTGCAAACCAGCACCGATACCTGAGGCTGGAGCACCTAATGTTGCAGCGCCTAATACTTGAGCATATGAGCTTTCAAAACTTATGATGTCATCAAATTGGTACTCTACAGCACTTTTAACAGCTAAGCTGGTTGTGATGTTGTCGTTAACTTCATACGTTGCACCTAATGACCAACCGAGGCCGATATCGTGAACTGATGAAGTTGTGCCACCAAAGTCGCTAAATATGTTGAAACCAGCATCGTTACCAACAAGGCCTGGAGCGCCTACTGCTGGTGCTAGTCCGTCAAAAGTAGGTGTATTTCCACCTACATCAGTCAATGCAGCAGATAGACCGGTGGTTTCACCAGCTGTTCCTAGTTGTGCTAAGCCAAAACCGATGGTTACAGAAGCACCTAAAGAAAGTTTTTCTGTTGCTTGGTAAGCAGCGGCTACATTAGCGTTGAATGAGATTACTTCAACAAGCAATGGAATTGTTAGATCTTCACCATAACCAACACTAGCTAAACCGGCAGCATCCATACCAGTAAGGCTAATAGGATCGTTTCTGTAATCAGCACCTAAACCAGCATCAGCTTCTAAACCTAAACCCAAGAAGAGTTTTGGTGAGACCTGTAGGCTTATCCCTAAAGTAGGGATAATGTAGTTGTCGGCATCAGATGTAGCGCTGCTTGTATGAGTGTTTGTAGCTGCATACGTAGGTAATCCAAGAGCGTTTGCGCCGTTGGCTGCACCAGTTACGGTTGTTGTTTCCACTTCAATTTGCTGTAAGAAGATATGAGCTGCGCCAAAGTTAAAGTTTACGCCTGGAAATTGTGTCAATGTCGCTGGATTGCCGAATACAGCGGCAGAAGCTTCTTGTGGGCGTGTGTATGCTGCGCCGGCCATACCACCAGCAATGGTGTGTGCCGATAAGTTAAGATCAGTACCAGTACTGTCCGCTTGAGCGCCTGTAGATGCAACCAGCATGGCCATGCCTGCTGCAACACCAAGAGCTAAAGGTGTTTTGTTAAATGTTCTCATTATTGAGTTCCCCTTTTGTTTATTGTTTATTGTTTACTTTAATTAAAGTTTACTAATTTTAAATTAGTGCTGATTATATTAGTTAGGTAGTAGCGAAATAGCAACACTTTATTTATAGGCGCATTTTTATCTTTTAACATGTTGAAAAACATGGCTTTATTTGAAAGCTAATTCGGTGATTAGCGCTGTTTTAAGTGGAGTTTTTGTTGTGTAAAAATGAATATGAAGAGTTGTTTGTTTTATTACAACGATTATGTGCTTCTCATAGATAGTTGCTCTTGGTCTTAAACGGTTCCCCTTTAACCTTTACCGATGAATGTATTTTTTACAACCGTTTTTCATGGTGGTTGTTTGAGCCTGTTCTTAGCGAGTTCCACAATGGTTGTAAAAAGATATCTTCAGAGGGAACCGTAGGTGAGGGTTTTGGGTGGCATTTTTTGGGTTACCTTTGTGCTGCTATAGGCAAAAAAGTGATTCGCCTGTCAGGCGAGACACAAAGGTATGGAGCTTCCTAAACCTATAATCTGAAATTAATTTGTTATCGAAGCAACGAAACAATATGGCACACCTATTGCCTTGTATCCACTATGAATACATTGAGCAATAAGGAGAGTCGGTTATGGATGTACCTGCAATATTAAATAGACAACTGGCGATTGTGGACCCAGCAAAGCTTTTTGTTGAAGAAATGTAAAACGTTGTATATGAACTAAAACCGATAGAGAGATATTAAATGAGTTCAGAGCGAGAAGAATATGAAGATGCAGATGCAGTAGAGCCGGTTACGCAATGGCTGACGTTTTTGTTAGGTAATGAAAAGTACGCGGTCAAGGTTGTACAAGTGCAAGAGGTTCTTCGATACACACCCATTACACCGGTACCTGGCGCTACTATGGAGGTATTAGGGATAATAAACTTGCGGGGTAATGTTGTGACGGTTGTGGCGCTCCGTAAGAAGTTTAATATGCCGTCGATAGAAGTTGATGATTCAACCCGAATTATGATGATGGATATACAGGGTTATATTATTGGTGTGTTAGTTGATACAGTGACAGAAGTGATTGATTTAAATGATAGCGAGATAGAGTCGGCGCCGGATGTTAGTAGCTCTGGGAACTCGGTTTTTATTCAAGGTATTGCACAGGTAGAAAATGAATTGCACATACTCGTTAATTTAGGTAAGTTGTTGAGCCAGAAAGATTTAGAACTATTGGCCAAATAAATTTCTTAGGCATGATGGCTTAAGCAGGTGATTGTTTATGATTGGTATCGTAAAAATAATACCCACCAGGTCAATTCGGTCAATAAAACCGAGCAATAAGAAAAGACGCCGGCTTGGGCCGCCACGACCGGTAGAACCTACGGACGCGGATAGTAAAATTACAGATGCTGAAAAGCAGATTAAACACATAGACGAAAAAATTTAATGGACGTATATATTTTTGCGCTGATCATGTTTTTACTTGTGGCCGTTGTGGTGATGTTTATCGTCATATCGAAACAACAAAGCCTATGTAAAGCGTTAGAAAAAAAAGTGGAAGATGTGCATAAGCAATTTGAAGTTGTTAGGCATGATATTTCGGCATTGTGCGCCAGCGGATTAGGTGTTGATGAGCGGGTTGGTGGTACAGAGCGTCGCGTTCGGAGTTTAATAGGACGCTTAGAAGAGTTAGAAGAGAGTGACGCTTTTGAACACCTGCAGGAATTCCAAGGCGCAATTGAATTGGCTCAAAAAGGCGCTGAAGCCGAAGAAATTGTTGAAAAATGTCATTTAACGGTGGATGAGGCCGAGCTTCTTATCCGTTTACATAAGGCCTAGTCTTCAGTCGCAGAAAAATTATCCGGTATTTTATCGGATAGCAGATAGGCAAAGACTATTGCTTCAGCCACCGCAATATATAAAGTCTCTGGTATTTCATCACCTAGGGGAATGCTACTCAGCAATTTTACTAATGCCGGGTTGTTATCTAATGGCACATCGTTAGCAAGCGTGAGCGCAATTATTTCTTGTGCCAACTGATCTCTACCCTTAGCGACGACTGTTGGTGCGCTTTCGCCGTCGTACTTTAGGGTTTTTGCGAATGTTCGTAAGTAGCTGCTTAATGGTTGTTGAAACGAGCTGACCGGCGTTTGTTTGGGTAATAGCTGACGCAAGGCCGAGTTAATGATGTTTGTTTGTGGGGTTGGTGGCTTAACGGCTTAACTTTGAGTATCAGCTGGCCTACGTTTTTTTCAACCAACACCTTATATGGTTTGGCCTACGGACACGTAAATATCGCTTTTGGCTTGCAGTAATTGATTGCCTAGACGAATAATGGCGTCGCTTTTATTTGGTGACTGTTCGATAACCTTGGCATATAGGTATTGGCCTGTACGGATATTATCGATGCTTAGGCTAGGCTTACCTATGTTTTGTAATAGTTGGGCTTGATTGCTTGGTATTTCCAAAGACCCTGAGCCTGATTTTAGTTAAAGAGGTTTTTTATTTCACTCAATTCTTCTTGGGAATTTTCTAATACATCGATAGAGTATTCAGGGTCTTTGAGTAGCTTAGTTAATCGTTCATAAGCAGGCACCGATGATGGCTCTGGGTATTTTTCTTGCAGTGGCGTGTTCCTAAAACTTAACAGTTGAGCAACAATAATTAAATCGGTGTAATTTGCAGGCTGATTGGTTTTTCTTTCCCAATTTTCGGCATTTACGGCTACGTCAATAAAGTCTTCGGTGAAGTTCCATTTTTCTAACACCCTTTTACCCAAGATGGGTGTCAGCTTAGTAAGCGTTTGTTGAACTTCTTGCGTGTCGCTCGTCAGGTTGGGGTGTTTGTCGGCGTGTGTCAGGATGGGTATGGAGCCAATATCATGAACCAGGCCTATGAGCATCGCTTTATCGGTATCGAAGCCTTTGAGTTTCTTTGCCATAACGGCGCTTATTGCAGCCACGTCACGGCTATGTAACCAGAGTGTTGAAATATAATTTTTGAGGTCTTTAGTTTTGGTATTAAAAACCATTCTCATGGTGAAGCTGGTGATAAGATTACTTATAGCTTTCAAGCCAAGCCGTGTTACTGCTGGTGGTAGCGCTTCGATCTTTTCTCGCCCTCTAAATAAAGGGCTATTTGCCACCTTAATTAATTGAGCGGTAATGGCGGGATCTTGTAGCGCTATTTTAGAAATTTTGTCGGATGTAATATTAAGGTCTGATATCGCTTTACGAACTTTAACGGCGGTTTCAGGGATGGAAGGCAGTTCAAGTTTATCGGCTTGCATTTCTTGAGTGACTTCAAAATAAAGTTGATTATAGAGCAATGAATCTTCGCCATCTTTAAGGATACCAACCGTTGCATTATTGCGGCTTGGCGTGCGTTCGTTCATTAAGTTGTCGAGTTCAGTGCGCTGGATGGAGAGAATAGTCACAGGGCTGAGCGCAACGGCCGTTGCTTGATGCGGGGTGTTATTATCTATCAGGAAGCGAGCTTCTATTTCGCCACCTTCAATAACGCGTTCTTTGTTTTCTCCAATGCTAAGCTTAATTTTCCCTTCTAAAAGGTAAATTTGCCGGTCATTGTTATCGCCGCTTGCAAATAATATTTCATTTGCTGCGATATCTTCAGTTTGTACGGTGTCTTGGAGTTGCGCTTTGCTAGTCTCAGAAAAATTCCTGATGGGGAATAAGGTATTAAGTTCTTCGGCGGATAAGTTTCTAATAGGCATCGTTAAAGTCGTTTATAAATTTATAATTGGGTTAAAATTATCGTTAATAATCATTAAGTAACCCAGAGTTTTAAATATAGTACTTTATTCACCACTATGACGATTAAATTGCACGAAATAAATACAATTAACGGCTTAATTTCATACGGAGCTGAATTGTTTGATACCGCTTCGCTTTTTTATGGACACGGTACAGATAATTCAGTGGATGAAGCGGCTTATATAGTTTTGGCACTAACACATAATTTACCATTAAATGACGAAAGTATATTCAGCGAACAAATTACCGATGCTGATAAAAAGAATATCGTGGATATTTTCCATCGCCGCGTAGCTGAAAAGATTCCTGCGGCTTATTTAATTGGTGAGGCGTGGTTTGCAGGCAGGCCTTTTTATGTCAACGAGCAGGTACTAGTGCCGCGTTCCCCATTTGCCGAATTGATTGGCGATAAATTTATGCCGTGGGTAAATATTGATAAGACCAGCAGAATTCTTGATTTATGTACCGGTAGCGGTTGCATAGGTATTGCTTGTGCGATGAGTTTTCCGAATGCGACGGTCGACTTGTCGGATGTTTCGGTAGCCGCCCTTAACGTGGCTGAAAGAAATATTGAGCGGTATGAGTTAGCGGGCAGAGTTACAGCGATTCAGTCAAATTTGTTCGATAATCTAGAAGAGAAGGGATATGACCTGATTGTTAGCAATCCACCTTATGTTGGTCATCAGGAGCTTGCAACCTTGCCTGATGAGTTTAACAAAGAGCCTCAGCTTGGCCTAGATGGCGGCGTCTCAGGTTTGGACTTGGTGCATAAGATTCTCCATCAAGCGTCTAGCCAGCTTAATGATGGCGGTGTTTTATACGTGGAAGTTGGTAATACCGATGAGGCGTTACAGCAGTGTTATCCAGAGATTCCCTTTTTATGGCAAGATTTCGAATACGGTGGGCACGGTATCTTCATGCTGACTAAAGAGCAATTATTGGAATATAAAAGCTTATTTCAGGCTAAACTATCGTGATAAAACAAACCATAAGAATATAGATATGTCAGGAAATTCAATCGGAAAGCTATTTACAGTCACCAGCTTTGGCGAAAGCCACGGGCCCTCTATTGGCTGCATTGTCGACGGCTGTCCTCCAGGCTTAGCGCTGTGTGAAGCGGACTTGCAGGGTGACCTTGATCGCAGGCGTCCGGGTAAAACACGCTTTGAAACACAAAGAAAAGAGCTCGATAGAGTAAAAATCCTATCGGGTGTTTTTGAAGGAAAAACCACGGGTACGCCGATTGGTATGCTGATTGAAAATACAGATCAGCGTTCTAAAGATTACGGCAATATCATGCACCAGTTTAGACCGGCTCATGCGGATTACACCTACCATCAAAAATATGGTTTCCGTGATTACCGAGGCGGTGGACGTTCTTCGGCACGTGAAACTGCGATGCGAGTTGCAGCGGGTGGTATCGCTAAAAAGTATTTGAAAGAAACATACGGAATTGAAATTAGAGGTTACCTTGCTCAATTAGGCCCGGTCGTTATTCAAAAGTTGGATTGGCAGCATATGGAAAAAAGTGCTTTTTTCTGCCCGGATCCCGATAAAGAGCCAGAAATCGAAGCATATATGAAAGCCTTGAAAGGCAACTCTATTGGCGCGCGTATTAATGTGGTGGTCAGCAATATGTTCCCTGGTGTAGGCGAGCCTGTTTTCGACCGATTGGATGCGGATATCGCGCATGCAATGATGAGTATTAATGCCGTCAAAGGTGTTGAGATTGGTGCAGGCTTTGAATCGGTTACGCAGAAAGGGACTGAGCACCGTGATGAAATAACCCCTGATGGTTTTTTAAGTAATAATGCTGGTGGTATTTTGGGTGGCATTTCTAGCGGTCAAAATATCTTGGTTAGCATGGCGCTGAAAGCAACATCCAGTTTGAGTATCCCCGGTAAAAGCATTAACACGGATGGAGAGCCCGTTGAAGTGGTTACGAAAGGTCGCCACGACCCTTGCGTTGGAATACGTGCGACACCGATAGCTGAAGCGATGATGGCGATTGTGTTAATGGACCACGTATTAAGGAATAGGGCGCAAAATATGCACGTTAATTCTACTGTGCCTGTTATCCCAGCGGGTGAAGGTTAATTTGCACGCTGGATGCTTCGGTAATTTAAGCTGTTGAGCAATAAAGCATTGCCTTACTGGCGATTATCTGGGTTTTATTTTTTTTACTTTGCATCGCTCGGTGCATTAATGCCGTATTTGGGTTTATACCTTAAGTCCCTTGGCCTTGTTGCTGCTCAAATTGGCGTTGTTTTTGCGGTTATGCAGGGAACAAAGCTGGTTTCGCCCAGTATTTTAGCGTGGCTTTCAAATGGCTTTAATGAACGCATGCGTTTAATACAAATAGCGGCTTTGATCTCAACACTTGCCTTCAGTTTTTTGTTATTCCAGCAAGATTTCTTAGAGATTGTCCTGATTGCGTTTGTGTTTAGTTTCTTCTGGAATGCTATGTTGCCGCAGTTTGAGTCAATTACCCTTACTAAACTAGGACGTGCAACGGGTGCCTATAGTGGTATTCGCTTATGGGGGTCTGTAGGTTTTATTATTACGGTTGCAGGTGTTGGATTTGTTTTAGATGCAACGGATTTGGCTAATTGGCCGGTGTTAGTTTGCGTATGTTTGGCGGCAATTTTTTTATCCAGCATATTGTTGAGTGAAAAAAGGTCAAATCAACCTGAAAAAGGTGGCCAGTCTCTTAAATGCATTTTAAGACAAAAGAAAGTCATTGCCTTTTTTCTAGTGGTTTTTCTAATTCAGGCATCGCACGGTGCGTACTACGCTTTTTTCTCAATCTTATTGGATAAGTTAAACTACGATGAAACCCAGATTGGTCAATTGTGGTCATTGGGCGTGTTGGCAGAAATCGCCCTATTTATCGTTATTCAGCGCGTGTTTAAACACGTATCGTTACATTCCGTTTTAATGCTAAGTATTTTTTTAACCGTGATTAGGTGGTTAATGATTGCCTGGTTTTCAGAGAGTTTACTTGTATTGTTGCTGGCGCAATTACTGCACGCGGCATCGTTTGGTGCTTTTCATGTGGTGTGCATCCAATTAGCGCACCGTTATTTTCAAGGAGCGGCTCATGACAAGGGACAAGCTCTATACAGCAGTGTCGGTTATGGTGCAGGCGGAATGGTTGGTGGCTTAATGGCGGGTCTATTATGGGATGACTTCGGGGCGGCTTGGGTTTTTACTGCAGCGTCCATATTAAGTGCGCTGGCGCTTTGGATTACATGGAAGTGGCTTGAAAGAAATGATTTAGATGAATTGCGTGCATCGGGGGAGGGGGTTAGCTCTATTTAACCTACGCGTTTAATTACTTGATTTATTAATCTAAAGGTGTTCTATTCACTGAGGCAAAAATTAAATTGCTGATTAAAAAAAATACAATAAATTAAAATAGGAGGAAGGCATGTCATCAACAAGCCTGAAATTAATAACAGGGTTTCTATTCCTTGGTTACTCTGCTTTTGCGTTAGCGTACGAAACAGAAACAGATTTAGTGGAAGCGAAACTTGAAGTAGCAAAATCATATAAAGTCTCTAATTACCGTAGCTCGGAAAAGGATGGGAGCACGCTATATATTAAGAACACAAATTTTAGAGTGGTCGATAATATTGGCTTTTACATCCCAGATCTCGTTGTGAGAGCAACACCAAACGACAGTAATGCACCATTAGTATTTGATGACCCCACGTCGTTTTCATTAACACCTTTACAAGGCAGTGTGGTTTTAGATAGCGGTAAGCTGGAAGCGCTTCTTAACAAGAAAGTTTTTGCCTTTAAAGGCGCAACGTTAAGAAACATTAAGGTTAAAACAGCAACCCATGTTTTAACGTTGTCAGGTGAAATGGATCGCAAGGGAGTGTGGGTGCCTTTCGTTCTTAAAGGTGACATAAAACTTCAAGATGGACATATCCTTAATTTCACGCCTTGGCAGGTGATAACCGATGGCGAAGATGCAACGAAAGTTCTCAAAGCAGCGAATGTTGAAATTGACGAATTATTAACGGTTGATGCACAGGGTGCTAAGTTAGTTGGCAGTACCGTAGTGCTAGATACCTTGAAGTTATTCCCAGCACCTTTATTGAACCTTAAAATTGCAAAAGCTGCGATGGAGGATCGAGGTTTAGTGCTTAGTTTTGACAATCCCGGTGCAGAAACGGATTCAGCCACGTTGACAGACAGCAATAGCTACATCTTGATCAAAGGTGGTGACGTTAAATTCATGAAAGCCGTGCCAACAAATGCAAGGGTGCAGGTGATGAGTACATCAAACGGCGCAGATCTTGATTTTTGTCTTTATGACTATAGAGACCAATTATCAGCTGGCTATTTAAAATTAAAAGAAGACGGCGCAATTTTGGCCTATCTTAAAAATTAAAGACGGCATCTGACCCGATTAGGAGCAAATAAAATGCATTATAAAAAATTTACAAAAATAGCGATGGGCTTGTTATTAACTGTGGGTGTTTCTAGCAGTTTAATGGCCGGTTCATTTATTGATAAACAACAAAAAGAACTTGAATCTGCAAGAGCCGTATGGACACAAAAAAATATTCCAGCTGGTATGCAGTCTGGAGACTTAAGGTCAGCGACAGAGCGTGACTCAGGTGCTGATAGCGTTTCAATGCAACTTAAAAATGTAAACTTTGATGTGGTTGAAAACATCGGTTTTTACATTGAACAGTTGAACGTTACATTGGAACCAAAAACAGCGGGTGATCCAGTGGTTTTTGATGATGTTGAAAGCTTTACGATTAATGTTCATAGTGGAACAGTCGTATTAAGCCCACAAGTTATTACAGACCTTTTCAATAATCATATTTTAGATTATTGGCCGCGTCCTTTAGACGATCTAACAATAACAACTAAAGATGATTACTTAGAAGTTGCAGGTGGCTTGAAACTTTGGAGCTGGTTCCCTGGCATTTATTTACCAGCTGATTTAGGCGGTAAAATCGTTCTAAACGCAGACAACAAGCTTGTATATGATATTGATGACGTACGTGTTCTTGGTATTCCATTATACGGTTTATTAAGCGCTATCTTTATTGATCTTGATTTACTGCTTTCTATCGATAGAGAAGGTGCTGAATTGGTTGATAGTGTACTTGTGTTAGATCACACGGCAGTATTTCCACCACCAACACTTGCAGGTCGGTTGGCATCAGCGAGTTTGGACTCGGATGGCTTACGTTTAGTGTTTGCTGATAATGAAGCCGCTGAATTTAAAGCACCACCTGTTGCTTCAGATAGCTATATTTGGGCTCAATCAGGCGACCCTAGGTTGTTTGATATCGTGGTTAATAATGGAACAGTCCAAGTTATTGCTGAAGATACAAGTAAGCCTCTTCGTTTTAATCTTTACGATTATAGAAAACAAGTAGCTGCGGGCACGCTAAAAATGGCGAAGAATGGCGATATTATTGCCACTATTCCATCAGCAGATGGGCCTGACTATCAAGCTGGACCTTCTAGTGCTACTACTGGGTCAAGTTTCTCATCAACAGGGTCATCAGAGCCTGCTGAAGGTTGTTTAAATAGAGCAGGTTTCAATGTTTGTGAAGAAGTAAAGGCTGTTGAAACGGTTGTAGCAGCCCCTGTTGCTAAAAAAGCAGAACAAGTAATGCCACTCTCATCAGCTGCTAAAGCAGAAATGAAAGATATGGATGCAGGCACGTGCTTTAACCGAGCAGGTTTTGTTATTGCTTGTCAGTAATTAGTTTGATGTAAGTAGATAAAATGCCCCTTTTGGGGCATTTTTTTATTTAAATGAATTAGTATGGGGATGTTAACAACAGAACGAATGATATGAATCTGTTAGAAATTAAAAAACTTACGATAGGCATATCCTCGATGGCCTTATTCGACTTAGTTGAGTCGAATAAGGTATTTGATACGGAGGGTAAAGAGGCTTATTGCGCGTATCAAATAGCTAGGGAAGATGAACGTTTGAACCCCGGCGTTGCTTATCCTCTGGTTAAAAAACTGTTGGGATTAAACAAACGTTTGCCGCAAGCACTTGTTGAAGTTATTTTGTTATCCAGAAATAGTGCCGACACAGGTCTTAGAGTGTTTAATTCTATACGCGAACATGGTCTAGATATTAAGCGAGCAGCCTTTACCAGTGGGCAAACCCCTTTCGGTTATATACCCGCGTTTGAAATTGATTTGTTCCTATCGACCTCATCTGACGATGTTCGTAAGGCGCTCGAGTCTGGACATGCGGCGGCAACCATATTGTCTGGCAAGGGTAGTGATACGGATAGCGAGCAATTACGTATCGCCTTTGATGGTGATGCGGTTATTTTTTCTGATGAGTCGGAGCGTATATATAAAGAAAAAGGCTTGGATGCATTTACTGAAAATGAACGACAGTCTGCAAAAAAACCAATGTCTGGCGGGCCGTTTAAATCTTTCTTATCGGCCCTTCACGGCTTGCAAAGCCAATTTAGTGAGGCAGAGTCGCCTGTGCGAACTGCCCTAGTTACCGCGCGTTCGGCGCCGGCGCATGAACGGGTCGTGCGGACATTACGTTCATGGGGTGTTCGAATTGATGAAGCGTTGTTCTTGGGCGGTCTGCCAAAAGGTGAATTTTTAAAGTCTTTTGGCGCTGATATCTTCTTTGATGATCAAGCGACACACTGCGAGTCAGCTAACGAGCACGTCGCAACAGGACATGTGCCGCATGGTGTGGCTAACGAAGATTAGTTATTCAGGTCAAATCAAAGCACATGCTATCTACGCGTTTTTGTTCAAAAGTTAATGATTCTAATAATTAGTTTGTAACATTGTTTTGTGCGGTTTTCCGGCTTCCTCTTGAACCAATTTTGGTACTAGGTAGCCGGGTAGTTGTTTTTGAATTTGCGCATAAATTGCGTGCGCATGATGAGTACTGGAATCGAAATGCATCGCGCCATTAACCTTGTCGAGCAGGTGTAAGTAATAGGGCAAGGTATGGCATTCAAATAAACGGGTGCTTAATTGCGTCAATGTTGATGCGTTATCGTTAACTTTTTTCAATAAAACGGTTTGGTTGAGCAGGGTCACGCCGATGTTTTTAAGTGCCAATAAAGCGTCTTCAACTTCATCATTTAATTCGTTTGGGTGGTTGGCATGTATCACCATCACCACTTTTTTAGTTGATGATTTAAACGTGGAAAGCAAGTGCTTTGTTATACGGTTAGGCAGAACGATTGGCAATCGAGTATGAATCCGTATACGTTTGATTTGTTGGTTGTCAGATAACGAGTCAAATAAGTGTTGGAACTTAGAATCGCTAAGCGTTAATGGGTCTCCGCCGCTTAGTATCGCTTCTGTCACATCGGGGTTGTCAGCGAGGTATTGTTGGATATTGGCGATTTGTGAGCGGTTTGCGCTGTTATCTGAATAGGGGAATTCTCGCCGAAAGCAATATCGGCAATGTATGGCGCAAGCACCGGTGGTTATAATTAGAATTCGTCCGTGGTATTTGTGTATAAGCCCCGGTGACTGGCTGGCCTGAGCATCGCCCACGGGGTCGCTCA
>DUCA01000149.1:0-309 GCA_012960055.1 Cycloclasticus sp. | reverse complement strand
CCAGTCAGACTTCTTTATGCGTTCTGCGTAACTACGAGTAACGAGTAGTGGGAAATCATTTGCAGCGCGATAGTGTTCACTGAGTTCATTAGCATCTAGTTTCAGAAAACGTAATAATTCATCAATGTTTGTATAAGCAGACTGAAGGTCTTGTTGCCAGCGTCGAATTAAAGGCGTTTTTTCTACGTTCATCATGGGCACCATTATAAAGCTGAATGAAATGGATATGGTTTTCTATCCATTTCAATGAAACTTATGCCCCTTGGGTATAAAGCTGACACAGTGGATATGCTTTATTATCTATTTCAA
>DUCA01000148.1:18369-18867 GCA_012960055.1 Cycloclasticus sp. | reverse complement strand
GTAGCTTTGTGAGCCCATGTCCATTTCACGAATAACGATAATCGGCAACAAGGCCCACGCGGCACTGGCAAAAAAGAAGAACATAAAGCTGCGCATCAGAACGTGCCGTAAGGCTTGTGTGTTGCGAACATAACGAAGCCCGGATTTAAACGCGCCAAAAAAGCGTTCAACCGGCAATGCGGAGGGGGCTTTAGGCTCGATGGGTTGCCAGCGGTAAATAGCCCAGATTAGCACCATGAAAGACAATGCGTTTAGGCTGAAAATAGTCGTGGGGCCTGATAAGTAAATGATAATACCGCCAATCGCCGGCCCAATGGCGCGAGTTATATTGGTGCTTAATGTGTTAAGAGTAACGGAATTAGAGAGTTGATCTAGTGGTGCAAAACTGGGAATGCTCGCCGACCAGGCAGGTCGCATCATCGCATTGCCAACGCCAAGTAAAAAGGTAAATAACAACAATAAAGTGGGCGTGAGCAAGTCGTAAAAAGCAAATATCGC